>URWG01000128.1 GCA_900551495.1 uncultured Eubacteriales bacterium | reverse complement strand
CCATAAATTGTTAACCGATTTTGACGATTACGGACTTTTTTGACAGTCTGAAACGACGTTCTGCGCAAGGCAGAACGTCGTTTTCGGGATATTCACAAGAGGTGAGATTACTTGATCTCCGCGGTAGCGCCGGCTTCCTTGAGATCGTTGGCGAGCTTCTCCGCGTCTTCCTTGGAGATGGCTTCCTTGAGGGTCTTCGGGCAGTTGTCGGCGATTTCCTTCGCTTCCTTCAGGCCGAGGCCGGTGGCAGCGCGGATAACCTTGATGACGTTGAGCTTGGAAGCGCCGCAGTCCTTCAGGATGACGTCGAACTCGGTCTTTTCCTCGACAGCCTCGGCAGCGCCGGCGGGAGCGGCGACAGCGGCGGCAGCGGCGGAAACGCCGAAGGTATCTTCCAGAGCATGAACGAGCTCAGCCAGTTCCAGAACGGAAAGGCCCTTAACTTCTTCGATCAGAGCAGCGATTTTTTCAGACATTGTAAAATCCTCCTAATGTAATTTGTAGTGATGGATTACGCCTCCGCAGCTTCTGCGGGAGCGGGGCCTTCCTTTTGCAGACGGATCTGGTCCAGAACGAATGCGAGGGAAGAGATGGGCGCCAGGAACGTGCCGAGGACCTGAGCGATAAGAGCATCCTTGCCGGGAAGCTCGCCGAAGCCCTTGAGCTGGTCAACGGTCATGACGGTGCCTTCAACGAAGCCGCCCTTGATGTTGAGCACGTTCTTGTTTTTCTTGGCAAATTCGCAGACGATGCGAGCGGGAGCGATGGGGTCGCCGGTGGTGGTGGCGAGGGAAGTCGTGCCGTTGAGCAGCTCATCAAACTGGTTGTAGCCTGCCTTATTGGCGGCGAAACGGGTGAGCGTGTTCTTGACGACGGTGTATTCCACGCCTGCCTCACGGAACTTGTTACGCAGCTCGGTATCCTGTGCGACAGTGATGCCCTTGTAGTCGACAAAGACGGCTGCGGTGGAATTCTGCAGCTTCTCAGCCAGAGCATCAACGATTGCCTTTTTGCTTTCGAGTACCTTAGTGTTGGGCAATGTGTGTCACCTCCGAAAAAATATCCTCATGCCAAAAGACATGAGGACACAGAAATTCAATCATTCGTGTGTAACCTCGGCAGGATTTGAATCGTTACGGTGCAGCGCACCTCCTGCTGTCTTTGGCAACCTGTAGTATTATAGCAGTTTTTCTCTGTTTGTCAAGGGTTATTTACAATTTTTCGCGGGAAATCTCCGATTTTCCGAATTAAACGACCTCGGATTTGTTCGGCATGATGAGCGCGCAGATCAGGTACGCCAGCAGACCGCAGCCGAACGCGAACGCCCCGATGACCCAGCCGATGCGGACGAGGGTCGGGTCGATGTCGAAATACTCCGCGATCCCGCCGCAGACGCCCGCGATCTTCTTGCCCTGTTCGATCTTATATAACCGCTTCACGGTAATCCTTCCTTTCAGTTATTTTGATAAATGTCAACGTCGCCGCTGACGCTGCCGAAGCTGTAGCGTGCGCTGCCGTCGCCGGCAGTGAACCAATCGTCGCGGTACGAGCCGACAAAATCCTCCACGTTGAGGTCGCCGGAAAGCGAGCTCAGCTCGGCTTGGAACTGCGCGTCGGCGGGCAGGTACAGCTTCACCTTGCCGCTGACGAGGTCGGTTTCGATCTTGCTCGGCGCGGTATCGGTGCGCAGCTCCAGATCGCCGCTGGCAGAATCCAGCTCGACGGTGTCGTAGCTGCCGGTCAGGATCGCGTTGCCGCTGGCGGTGTCCATATCGAAGCTCTCCGCGGTGCAGCCCGTAAGCTTGCAGTCGCCGCTGGCGGAATCGACGGAGATCTTTCTCGCCGTAATGCCGTCGGCGGTGAGGGTGCCGGACGCTGAATCCATCTCCAGCTCGTCAAGGCTGAGCTTGCCGCCGAGGGTCACTTCCGCGCTTGCCACGTCAACGGAAAGCTCGTCATAACCGCCCTCCGGAAGCGACAGCTCCAGCGTCTTGTCGGCAAGACTCCAATTCAGCCCCGAGGCATACTCGCGGATGGTCAGCTTGCCGTCCTTCACGCGCCAACGGAGCTGCTGCCGCTCGTTGGTGTAGCCGCTCTCGGACATCAAAATGTCACTGCCCGCGTGCGTGGTGATGTTGATTTTTCCGCTTGCCCAGTGGATCTCGAGCGAGTCGATCTTCTCGGTCACGGTCTCCGCGCCGACGCGATAGCTGCTCTCCTCCTCGTAGCGGTCGCCGATATTGCCGAGATTCAGAACGTCGGGAAGCCCCCATCGGGTCGAAGGAATCAGCAGGAAGCACAGCGCCGCGATCAATGCCGCCGCGACGACCGCGCAAATACAGATTTTTACGGTTGCTCTCATTGGTTTTCTCCTTTCACCAGTTCAAAAATGCCGCTCAGCACACCGCGAAGGGCTGCGCCGATCGGGAAAATCAGCCAAGTAACGAGCCTTGCGTTCGTGCGCTCGGTCAGGAAAACGTAGCCGACCAGCAGCGCCAGCCATAGCAGTCCCGTTGCTGCCCGCAAGCCGCCGCGACCGCCCTTTGCCATTCGGACGCAGCCGATAATCAGGTCGCTCAGCGCCCCAAACAGTGGGAACACAAGCCACGCGTACATCCAAAGACCGGCGTTGCAGCCGACGAAGAACAGCAGCGCCGCAGTAACCCAGTAGATCGGCGTTCCGATCTGCCACGCGAGGGACTTTTTCGGGGTCTGCGGGCAGGCGGACCGCTCCGACGGCTCGGCTTGCTCCGCCTCCTGCGGTCTGCGTTTCCCTGCGGACAGGACGAGCAGGACCGTCGCCGCCGCGATCATCAGAAACATCAGGCACACGCCGATCGTCGTCAGCACCGTGCCGGACTCTCCGGTAAGGATCGTCGGGACGACGCACAGGATGTACAGCATGATCGCCAGCGCCCGGAGCCGCCGACTGCGCCGCTTTTCGGGCGTAGGAGCGCGTCCGCCGCCCACGAGCAGCCCCGTGGCGACCGCGATAAACACAAACATCAAGCTCGGTCCGAGCAGATCTCCGAAGCGCCCCAGCTCGCCGCCGATGATCGCAGGAATGACGCTGACAATATACAGCCCGACGGCAAGGGCAACATTTCGGCGGCTGCCGCCCGCCATATCGTCGCACAGAATCGGGGCCAGATCGCCGATTCCGTCCACGGCTGCCCGATACGCCTCCTCCGGCGACTTGCCGCGCACGATCTCATCGTCGTAGCGGTCGAAGCTGTTTTGCAAAATTTCGTCGTGCAGCTCCCGCATCTGTTCGGTCTGCTTTTTCTGCACGAACAGGCGGTCAACGTATTGTTTCAGTTTTTCTCTCATTATTTTTCCCCCTTTGGCTCGATCAGCCTTGAGATAACGGTCTTTGCTTCCTCCCAATCAAGAAGCTGCTGCCGGAACGCCGCCCGACCGCCGTCCGTGATGGAATAGTAGCGCCGCCGCGCACCGGTCTGCTCGCCGCCCCAGTAGGAGCGGATCAGCCCCGCCTCCTCCAAACGGCGAAACGCCGTGTAGAGCGTGGCTTCCTTCAGCTCGTAGCGGTCGTCGGTCATGCAGCGGATGGTTTTGTTGATTTCATAGCCGTAGCTGTCGCCGTCGGACAGCTGTGCCAAAATGATCGCGTCGGTATGACCGCGGATCAGATCTGCTGCAATGGACACATCGCGTCCTCCTTTCTGTTCCGTCGGGGTGCGCCCTTGTCCGGCGCGCCCGCTCGTTTTGTGTGGGTGCGCCTTCGTTCGGCACACCCGCCGTCTTTCGTGGATGCCTCTTTGCTCGGCACACCGCCGTCTTTCGTGGGTGCGCCTTTGCTCGGCACACCCGCCGTCTTTCGTGGGCGCCTCTTTGCTCGGCACACCGTCGTCTTTCGTGGATGCCTCTTTGCTCGGCACACCGTCTTTTCTGTTGGTGTTGTCGTCGTAGATTCGCGCTGCCGCGCGTGCTGTTGTTGTGTATTACTGTATGCGTGCTGTCACTGTGTTGCCTACTATAACACGAGATACCTCGCCTGTCAAGGTATCTCCGCAAATTTTTTGCCCCGCGCACAAGTACTCCCCGTTATCCCATAGTTGTCGATGTCCCAAATCGACCTCGTGCAGACAGTATTACGAGCAAATAACGAGAGTGTGCCTGCGGAAGAATTGACTCTTCAGCGACACCTCGCTCGTGTGATCCCTAAGCCATTCCATCATAGTAAGGAGTTTTTTATTCGTCCTACCTCTTGATAAAGGTTTGTCTTCTGCATTGTCCACACAAACACATTAAAAAATAAAAAGGCTGCGGCAGGATTCTGCCGCAGCCAAAAATGATTCAAGTGGGATTAATTTGCTCAGCGAAGATAAGCAGCAGCGGAGTCGCCGTACTTAATCATGGATTCAAGCAGCGTCTTGATTGCCTCGGTAGCACTGGTGGAGTTGAGTGTGTTTGCGATATAGCTCTCTACGCTCCACGTCTGCACCTGAGATACGAGCTGATCGTTTTCGTCATAGACACCGATCGTCACATTCTTCCGCATTCTTGCTGCTCCGACATCGTCATAAACCACCTTGTAGAGGTTGCCCGCCTGCTGCACCATGCTGCCGGAGGCTACTACCGCATTCGTCTCGACGTCTGTTACCTTATAAGTCAGCTTGCTCTTGTCGCCCGTGTAGTTCGCTGTATTGAAAATCATATTCAGCGTGACCTTTGACCCGAGTGCGACCGCCGGAGTAAGCACAGTGATCGTACCGCTTGTCGTCTTGCTCATACTGTTGGTCACTGTGGGAGTCTCTTGCGTGCCGTATGCCATTTCTTCTTCCGTAAGCGCTGCATTGGCGAGGTTTGCTGTGTTGTAGTTGAAATACACCTGGGCCGCCGCACCGTAGTTCAACATATCGACGCCGAGTGTTTTGATGACGGTCGTTGCGGTCGATGCACGGATTACATTCAGAATCTCGTTCGCAATCGTCGTGCTCTTCGGCTCACCGACATACTCCTTGCCGTTTTCGTCCTTCGCATGGATGGTTGCCGTGAAGGTGTCTCCCATCATCTTTGCACTGACACCGGTGAATTCGACTCTGTACACTACGTTGTTGAACAGCGTCATATCCTCCAACTCGAATCTCACGGTTCTGTCGCCGTCGGCTCCGTTGACAACTACGTCAACATACTCGGTCTGGTACTTTGTTGCGACCGGCTTGGTCATAATGAAAACGAACTTCAGCTCCGCGCCCATGGTAAAGGCGGTGGAAACAAACTTCAGGGAATCGTCATAAGCCGGTCCGGCCGTCTCCTTCGCGCCGCAGGGGCAGGTGCCGTCAACGTAGACGTGGGCTTCCGCCGCGTCGATCACCGCGGAGCAAACACCGCAGGTCTTTGTGTGCGT
>URWG01000127.1 GCA_900551495.1 uncultured Eubacteriales bacterium | reverse complement strand
TTCCCCTACTGTCACGAAGCTCCGACGTTTCGATTTTGTCAGAGCTGCGTTAAGTTCGGGAAAGCCGCTCGGAAAGGTATTCGCGCATCGGGCGACCGCTGCCTTGCACCGACCGGCAGCTCTCTGATGTCGCTTGCGAAGCGTTACTTGGTTTCGTCACAGCGTTATCCTATTGCAGACACTTTAGCACTTTCAACTGCAAAAGTCAAGGACTTTTTTCATCTTTTTACGGCAAAGCCGTTCATCGTGGCAAAGGCGACCTGCGTTCCCAGCTCGTCGGCGATCTCGACGGTGTAAAGCGTGGTCGTTCTGCCGTGCTTGACGCAGTGCGCCGTGGCAAGCAGGGTCTGACCGCGCGTCGCTGCCAAAAAGCGGATGTCGGATTGCAGCGAAATGATCGCCATTCCCTCCTCCGCCCGTGTGTTTGCCGCCACGGAGGAGGCAAAATCCGCCAGCGTGAAGATCGCCCCGCCCATCGGTGCGCCGCGGCTGTTTCTGTGCAGCGGTGTGAGCGGCATTTTGCAGACCGCAAAGCCGTCGCGCACCTCAACGATCTCGATTTTTGCAGCCTCGGTCGCAAAGCGGTCGTTATCGAAGCTGCGGATAAGTTCTTTGTACTGTTCCATATGGTTCCTCCTGCCAAATCAGGCTTTTCGTTCGGCTGAGCAGCTCCGAGCGGTTTGTAGCCGAGACCTGCGCAACATAGTAGCGGTCCCCTTTTTCGGGCTGATCCTCGACGGTCAGGTCGCCCTCCTCCGTCAACACGGTCTCCAGCGGCGCGTCGTTTTTGTAGACCACGCTGAACGGTGTGAAATTCTCCCCGCGCAGCGTCAGAATGCCGTCTGCCTCCTTCGCGCCCGTCAGCGTGATCTCGCGGACGCCGAAGCGCATGGCAGGCGTTTCCTCCTCATCGGCGGCAAAGTGTTCGCCGTCGATGAGGTCATATTCCAGCAGCTTGAGGTTATTTTGGTAGTCCTCCGCATCGTCGGCGGCATACTCATAACTCTGATGCAGGCAGAAAACCGCGCCTTCGTGAATGCGGCAGCGGTCCGTCACATAGGCGGCAAGCTGATAGGTTTGCAGATCGCGGTCGAGCTTCCGCATGGAATAATTCGCCCAAAGGACGTATTCGGTGGTCTGTGTGTTGCCGTAGGACAGCTCGTCGTTCGTAATGTTAAAGCTCGGAAGGTGGTCGCCGTAGAACACGACCGCGACCGGCTCGGGGTAATTCCGCAGTGCCTCGACCAGCTCACCGACGAACTCATCACATTGGCGAAGCTGCTCCAAGTAATAGGAAAAGCCGCAGGCACGCGCTTCCTCCTCCATCCCCGAAAACGCCATTGTCGGCGCGCCCTCGAGCGGCTTTTTAGGATAGCGCCCGTGCGGCTGGACGGAAACGGCAAACACGAAGTCACGCTCCTTTGTCGATTTCAGCGCGTCAAGAATTTCGGGCACGAGCACCGAATCGTCCGCCCAGCCCAGCGGGTTATAGCTGACATCGCGCATATATTCCAGCGGGGTGAAGCTGTCAAAGCCGAGGTTGGCGTAAACCAAGTGACGGTCATAGAAGGTCGCGTTATTATCGTGGATGGCATGGGCGCCGTAGCCCGCTGAGGCGAGCACACCCGCGATAGACTGGGACGTCTTGTTGCTCACAACTGTCATATAAGGATACTCTCCGACGCCGAAGTGATTCAGGTTCATTCCGGTCAGGACCTCGAACTCCGTGTTCGCCGTTCCCGCACCGATCGCGGGGACCGACAGCAGGCCCGTGGAGCACGTTTTTTTCAGCGCCTCAAAGTTCGGCACGGGATTTGTCTCATAGGTCAGCGCCTTCATATAGTTTGCGTCAAAAAACGACTCAAGCTGCACAAAAACGAGATTCGGCGTCTCGGCGGCGGTCGGCGGCAGCTCCTTGCGTACCTGCACGACCTCGTCGATCTCATCGGGTGTGTAGTCCTCCGGCTCCTGCACGCCGCGGGTAACGGCGCTGGCGGCAAAGGAATAGACAAAGCCGCTGTCGCCGTAGGCTTCGGGGAGATTGCCGAATTCCTCCGTTCGGCGCAGACAGCCGCCGCGAAGGAGCGCACTGCCCAGCACTGCCAGCAAAAGCGCACACAGCGCCAGATTTGCCGCGCCGAGTGTCGCAATGCTCTCGACCTTTTCCGTCCGCAGCCAAAGGAATATGATTGCGCCGATCACGGCGGAGATCGCAAGCATCATGCCCAGCAGCCCGACATGGGACAGGTACTTTTCAAAAATGTCCCGCACGGAGCCCATCAGCAGAATATCCGAGGCGGTCAGCGGCATGGAGCGATATGTCAGCAGAATGAAATCCGCGACCGCCAAACCGACGCAGACGGTCGAGATCAGGGAAAACCAAAACAGCCGCTTTCGGGTCAGGAGGGAGAGAGAAAGACAGAAATACAGGATCAACGCCCCGTAGAGAAACGTAAGCGGCTTGGTAAAAACGAACCGCAGCGTATCGTCAAACGACCGACGCGCCAAGACCTCAATCACGAAGGAAAACACCGTTGCTGCCGCGAACAGATGCGCAAGCAGCCGAAAGCTTTTCCGACACCATTGGCGGCGGAGCACATTCATCATTGCCGTTTCCTCCCTTCGGAACGATTTTTTACAGTATAACATTTATTTTCAAAAAATCAACATAAAATCCAAAAAGCTTGCACCGTTTGCTAAACAGTGCTATAATATATGCGAAAATCAGAGCGTAAGTAAAATTACGCTGAAAGGAAGCATTTGAAATGACAAAAATCGACATCTATTCCGGATTCCTCGGCGCCGGCAAGACGACGCTCATCAAAAAGATGATCCGCGAGGCGTATCAGGGCGAAAAGCTCGTGCTGATTGAGAACGAATTCGGCGAGATCGGCATTGACGGCGGCTTTATGCAGGAGGCGGGAATTCAGGTCAATGAGATGAATTCCGGCTGCATCTGCTGCTCGCTCGTCGGCGACTTCGGCAAGGCACTTTCACAGGTCATTGCCGAGTATCATCCCGACCGTATTCTCATCGAGCCGTCCGGCGTCGGCAAGCTCAGCGACGTGATTGCCGCCGTGCAGCGCGCGGCTAAGGACGAGGCGGAGCTGGGCAGCTTTGTTACCGTCGCCGATGCAACAAAATGCAAGGTCTACCTGAAAAATTTCGGCGAATTCTACTGCAATCAGATCGAGACGGCTTCGACCATCATTCTCTCCCGTACCGGAAGCATTTCCCGGGAAAAGCTGGACGCCGCCGTTGCCCTGCTGCGTGAGCACAACGCCGAGGCTGCGATCATCACGACCCCGTGGGACGAGCTGAGCGGTGCGCAGATCCTCGCTGCGATGGAGAAGCAGAATTCTCTGAACGACGAGCTGGCAGGCATGGTCGCCGAGGCGCATGAGCACCACCACGAGCACCATCACCATCATGACGGCGAGTGCTGCCATGACCACAACGAACACGAACACCATCATCACGAGAATGAGGAGTGCTGCCATCACGAGCATGACGAGCATGAGCATCATCATGACCACGACGAACACGAGCACCACCATGAGCACGACGAGCATTGCGGCTGCGAGGAGCACGAGCATCACCATCATCACGGTCACGATGCCGACGAGATCTTCCAGAGCTGGGGCGTCGAAACGCCGAAGCGGTTCACGGCTGACGCGCTGCGCGAAATTCTGACGGCGCTGGACGATGACGAGAAGTACGGCGTGGTCCTCCGCGCGAAAGGCATTGTCCCCGCCGAGAACGGCACGTGGCTGCACTTTGACCATGTTCCCGGCGAGATCGACGTTCGGACCGGCACCGCCGCCGTTACGGGTCGTCTGTGCGTGATCGGCTCGGGGCTGAAAACAGACGCGCTGACCGCTCTGTTCGGGGTGTAGACCATGGCGATTCCCGTCTATGCCTTTACCGGCTTCTTGGACGCCGGCAAGACGAAATTCATTCAGGAAACGCTCTGCGATACCCGCTTCAACGCAGGCGAGCGGACGCTGCTGCTCATCTGCGAGGAGGGCGAGGAGGAATTTGACATCTCTGCCTATCCCCATCAAAATGTTTACCCCGAGGTTGTTGACCAGTCTGCGGTCACAACGGCTGAGCTGGCGGAGCTGCTGAAAAAGCATCACGCCGAACGCGTCGTTGTCGAGCTGAACGGGATGCTTTTGGTCGGCGACTTCTACCAAAAGATGCCGCAGGACTGGCAGATCGCGCAGGAGGTCATGTTTGCCGACGGCTCGACCATCGAGAGCTACAATGCCAATATGCGCTCCCTCGTCGTCGATAAGCTGACCGGCTGCGAAATGGTCGTGTTCAACCGTGTGCCCGTCGGTCGGGACATTATGCCGCTGCATAAGCTCGCCCGTGCGCTCAACCGCCGCGTCGGTATTCTCTACGAATACACGGACGGAACGACGCAGTATGACGAGATCGAGGACCCCCTGCCCTTTGACATCAATGCACCGATCATTGAGATTGCCGACACGGATTACGCGCTTTGGTTCCGCGACATCAACGAGGAGCCGAAGAAGTATAACGGCAAAACCGTCCGCTTCAAGGCGCAGGTCGCCCGACTGAAAAAGGACAAGGAGGGCTTCTTCGCACCCGGGCGCTTCGTAATGACCTGCTGTGTGGAGGACATTCAGTTCATGGCGCTGCCGTGCAAGTATGCGGATGCCGCCGCGCTGCATGCCCGCGACTGGGTCACGGTCGAGGCGCAGGTTGAGGTGCGGTTCCACAGCCTCTACCGCGGTATCGGTCCGGTCCTGCGGGCACTCTCCGTCGAGCCGACCACGGCACCCGAGCAGGACGTCGCCACGTTCTGATATAAACAAAATATAAAAACCCGAAGCGGTGATTTTGTGCCGCTTCGGATTTT
This sequence comes from uncultured Eubacteriales bacterium, assembly GCA_900551495.1. Classification (GTDB taxonomy): domain Bacteria; phylum Bacillota; class Clostridia; order Oscillospirales; family Oscillospiraceae; genus JAZOXB01. The sequence goes on along the minus strand of URWG01000127.1, from coordinate 528 downwards.
TTCTATTCTTCTGCCCAGCCGCGGGCATATTCGACCGCCCGCTTCCAGCCGCGAAGCCGTTCCCTGCGCCGCTGCTCATCGGCAGAGGGCGTAAAAACACGTTCACAGACCCAGCAGCGGACAATATCGTCCAAGCTGCGCCAAAAGCCGCTGCCGAGACCGGCGAGATACGCTGCGCCCATCGCCGTGGATTCCACACAGGTCGGGCGCATGACAGGTGCGCCGATGATGTCCGCCTGCGTCTGCATGAGGTAGTTGTTCGCGCTTGCGCCGCCGTCCACCTTGAGCGTGGAAACGGGAATGCCCGCGTCGGCGCGCATTGCTTCGAGGACGTCCTGCACCTGATAGGTCACGGAATCCAGCGTAGCGCGGATGAGGTGATATTTATTGCAGCCGCGCGTCAAACCGACGACCGTCCCCCGCGCGTAGGGGTCCCAGTACGGCGCGCCCAGTCCCGTAAAGGCGGGCACGACGTAGCAGCCGTTGGTGTCCTTGACCTTCTGGGCCATGTACTCGGAGTCGCGGGCG
>URWG01000126.1 GCA_900551495.1 uncultured Eubacteriales bacterium | reverse complement strand
CAGCGGCGCTGGCGGGAGATGCACCAGTCGGCGCGGTCGCGGATCATGGCGACCATGCGGTCCTTGCCCCATGCGGGCAGCCACTGGACGTTGTCGCAGGCGGCAACGGCTTCGTCCTTGAAGCTCTCGACCGAGCAGAACCACTGCGGCGTGGCGCGGAAAATGATCGGGCTCTTGCAGCGCCAGCAGTGCGGGTAGCTGTGGACGATCTCCTCGGACGCCAGCAGCATACCGCTTTCCTTCATATCCGCCAAAATGACGGGATTCGACTCCTCGGTCTTCATGCCGGCATATTTTCCGGCGTAATCGGTGTGGCGACCGCGGTCATCCACGGGGACGACCAGCTCCATACCGTAGCGGCGGCAGGTCTGATAGTCGTCGGCACCGAAGCCGGGCGCGGTATGGACGCAGCCGGTACCGGAGTCCATGGTGACGTATTCTGCGTTGAGCAGGCGGGAGGTCTTGTCGAGGAACGGGTGCTTCGCCAGCATATTCTCAAAGAAGCTGCCCGGGTGCGTCTCGACGATCTCATACTGTCCGATGCCCGCAACCTTCATGACCTTCTCGACCAGCGCCTCGGCGACGATGTACATCTCGCCGTTTTCCGCCCTGACAACGGCGTAGCTCTCGCGCGGGTGGAGGGAAATGCCCATATTGCCGGGCAGCGTCCAAATGGTCGTCGTCCAAATGACAAAGTAGAGCTTGCTGTGGTCAAGGTGCGGGAGCTTGCCGAGGTCGTCGTGCATGGGGAACTTGACATAAACGGTCGTGCAGGGGTCGTCCTGATACTCGATCTCTGCCTCCGCCAGCGCAGTTTCATCCTTCGGGCACCAGTAAACGGGCTTCAAGCCCTTGTAAATGTACCCTTTACGATACATTTCGCCGAAAACCTTGACCTCCTCGGCTTCAAACCGGCGGTCCATCGTGCGGTAGGGATGCGCCCAATCGCCCAGCACACCCAGACGGCGGAAGCCCGCCATCTGCCGCTGAATGAAGTCCTCGGCAAATTTTTCACAGGCATCGCGGAACTCCGTCACGGGCATGGTCTTGTGGTTGAGCTTGTTTTTCTTGATGATCGCCGACTCGATGGGCATACCGTGGTTATCCCAGCCGGGGGTGTAGGGGGTGTAGTAGCCGCGCATGGCGTAGGAGCGGACGATAAAGTCCTTTAACGTTTTATTCAGCGCGTGTCCCATATGGATGTCGCCGTTGGAGAACGGAGGACCGTCGTGGAGAACAAAGCGGGGCTTGCCCTCGTTCTTCTTCAGCAGCGCGGCGTAAACGTCGATCTTGTTCCAGTTTTCCAGCATGGGCGGCTCGCGGGTGGGCAGACCGGCACGCATGGGAAAGTCGGTTTTCGGGGTGATGATGGTGTTTTTGTAGTCCATTTTTGAATATAACCTCCATAGGATTTTCAAACAAGTTTGTGGGGTGAGTGCTTAAGGTTTGCGGCTTAGCCTTCGGTTTCGTTTTCCCAGTCGAGGGGGTCGATGATCTCGCCGCCGAGGACGTGAACGGTATCCCAATAGCGGATGCCGCGGGCGTTCAGCGTTCCCGCACCGACATAGGCAATCGTGCCGAAGGGCAGCCAATCCGTTTCCGTGAAGCTGCCGCCGGAGAGGATGAGCGTTGCGGGCGCCCCGTCCTCGCGCACCAGCGATTCGAGCGTACATTCGCCGCCGCGGAACACAGCCGTCGTCGGGTTGATGCAGACGGTGATGTTGAGCGTGCCGCCGGATTGCAGCAGCGGCGTGTCGTTCAGCCAGAGCGTTTCCACCTCCACCGCGCCGCTACGCAGGACGAGGCCGGGCTGCTCGGGGTCGGCGTTCACATCGACCGCGATGCCCGGGGTGATGAGCGTCGGACCGTCGATGATGAGCGCGGGCAGGGGCAGATTCCCCGTAACGTTACAGTCAAGTCCGGCGCAGTCCACCCGCAGCGTTCCCGTGCCCGTCAGGACGAGCGTGGTAAAGCCGTTGAACAGGCTGAGGTCACTCATTTCGGCACCTCCGCCGCCGTCCGCCCAGCAGTCGCCGGTCAGATTCAGCCACAGGATACCGCCGTCCTCCGAGGAGATGTTGGGAATGTAGGTGTCCGCCGCCTCGATGTACAGGCAGCTATAGCGCTCGCCGTTCCAGACGAAGCGCCGCCAGCCGTCACCCTTGGTCGCGCGGCCGTCGGTATACATTTCGATGGATTTTTCATCGTTGATCGTCGTATCGTTATAAAATTCGTTCGCCCAAAAGCGGATGGCGTCGGATACGCCGTCGGAGCTGAGCGGTGCGGCGGGCAGATCGCTGCTGCGGTCGGCGCTCAGGTCGGCGTCGCCGAGGTCATAGTAGAGCCCGCACTCCTCGGGCAGCCCCGTTTCGGTCGGCGCGGACGGCTCGGCAATCTCCGAGGTCGGCTCCGACGAGGCATCGGTCGGCGCGGTCGTCGGCGTTACCGCTCCCGTACACGCGCTCAAAAGCAGGACAAAAATCAGCAGCAGGGGAAGAATCATCTTTTTCATAATTTGCTCCTTTCCTTGTTTACGGATCATCGGACGGCGGTTCGGCGGAACACAGGACGAAAAAAACACCTCTGCCTCATCAAGAGACAGAGGTGTTCAGACTCTGCGGTACCACTCTTGTTCCCCGCGCGGAGGCGGGACACTCGAAGCGCGATAACGGGCGCGACCGTCACGCCTTACTTCGGCAGAGTGCCGGTTCGGGCGGAGGCTCGGGAGTGATCTTCGCGCAGGCTCGCTGCCGCCTTGCACCGTCCGGCGGCTCTCTGAAAGCGATCATCTGCGGTACTCGTCTCCGTCAACGCAACAAATATGAGAATTACTGCCGAATTCAGTCCTTCGACCCTTCGGGGTGGTAATTTCTGCCGAATTGCAGGTCCTCAAAGCGCTTGACCTGCGGGAATTCGCGGGTCGGCTCGTCGGTGGAGCCGAGCGACCCCGACGCGGCTTGGAAGCTCTCGTCGATCGACTGACCGATTTCCTCGATCAGCGCGTCCGCCTTCTCCTCGGTCGTGGGCGCGGAGGGATTCTCGTTAAAATCAAAGGCGCGCTTTTCCTCGGCGGGCTTCCTCGGCGCCGCCTCGGGCAGCTCCTGACGGCGCAGCTCGTCCATCAGCTCAAGCTGACGGCGCAGACGCTTTTCCATGCCGTCAATGAACTGCGCGGTCGCCTTCTGCGCAAGCTCCAGCCGATCCTGCTCGCTGCCGAGACGGGCATCGACATTCTGTGCCTTGGCGCTGGCAGTCTCCTCCGCCTCGTGCAGAAGCTGCTTGCATTTCTGCTCCGCCTCGGCAACCATGCGGTCGCAGGTTTTCTGCGCGGCAACGATGGCGTTCTGCATGGATGCCTCCTGACGGCGGTACTCTTCTAACTTCTCGACCAAAATGCGCATTTTGCTCTTGAGGACGGAGTTTTCCTTGTACAGGGCGATATAATCCTCGGTCAGCGGCTCGAGCACATCGTCCACGGACTGCATATCGTACCCGCCGAAAATCGCCTTTTCAAAACTGATTTCCTGAATTTGCTGCGGGGTCATCATAGCTGTTCAGCTCCTTTTTCTATGTACCGATGGGCTGATTGCCTCAGAAGTACGTTTCCTGCGGAGTCTCCTGCTCCTCGACGATGGTGTTGACCACATCGACATTGTAGGGCGTTACGAGGTAGGTGGAGACGGCGATCTTCTTGATCTTGCCGTCCAGTGCGTAGGCGCAGCCGGAGAGGAAGTCCACCAGACGGCGGGCAACGTCCTTATTGGTCGTCTCAAGGTTGAGCACGACCGCCTTCTTGTCGCGCAGGTGGTCGGCAATGTCCGAGACCTGATCGAAGCGGTCCGGCTTGACCAGCACGACCTGCATCTGACCGGTGGAGCCGATATTCACGACACGGTTTGCAACCGTCGAAGCGGCGGAGCGTGTCGGCTCGGTTGCCGCAGAGGTGCGGCTGAACGCGCTGCGGCGGGGCGCGGGCGCGGGCTCCTCCTCGTCCGGCAGCTCGTCGTCATAATCATCATAATCATCCTCCGGCTCGGCGTAGGGATGTGTCAGCTTTCTGATTTCATCCATTAAACCCATGGAAGTAACCTCCGTAATCTATCATAAATAGTGCCGTGCGCCGAAGATCGCCGTCCCGACGCGGATCATGGTGCTGCCGCAGGCGATCGCGTCGGCAAAATCGCCGCTCATGCCCATCGACAAAATATCCATGCTACTATTATGATGTTTTTTTGCTGTTATGTCAACAGAAATTGTGTGAATTTTCTCGAAATATCTGCAATTATCCCCTGATTTTTCCGAAATCGGCGGGATCGCCATCAGTCCGCGCAGGCGGCAGTTGGGATAGGCTTCCATCTCCGCGGCGACGGCGACCGCCTCCTCGGGGGTGAAGCCAGACTTGCTCTCCTCCGCGCCGATGTTGATCTCCAGCAGAATGTCCTGTGTGAGAGCCTGCCGCTGCGCCTCCTTCTGGATGCAGCGGAGCAGCTCAAGACGGTCCACCGACTGGATCAGAGCGACCTTGCCGACGACCTGCTTTACCTTATTGGTCTGCAAATGCCCGATAAAATGCACGGGAGCGCCGTCGTAGGCGTGCTCGGCAAGCTTCTGCGTCAACTCCTGCACGCGGTTTTCGCCGCAGCAGTCCACGCCCGCCGCGACCGCTTCCCGCACCCGCGCGGCATCGTTCATCTTGCTGGCGGCGCACAGGAGAATTTCCTCCGGCTTGCGTCCGGCTCGCAGCGCCGCCTCGGTCATTTCCGCCCGAATGCGGGTAATATTTTCGGCAATGGTCATGATTGGTTACCTCTCTTTCTCGGTGTTCGCCCTGCCTTCCGCAGCGGCAGCAGGCAACGGGTCGATCAATATGGTGGATTGAGGAGCATTTCGTCCCCCTCTCGGAGTGCGGCGGGGTCGTCGGGCGTGAGGGCGGCAAGAAAATCGTCCTCGCGCTCCGAAAGCAGTGTGACGGGCTTGAAGCGGATCTGCCCCGCCGTGCGGACGTAAACGCCCGTCTGTCCCTCATGATAGCATATCGCCGTCTTCGGCACGCGCAGCCCCTCGCAGGAGGAGAATTCCAGTCGCGCCCGCACACAATCCAGCGCGGCGGCATCGGCAAGCCCCTCCCGACTTGACAGCACCAGCAGCCGACCCTCGGGCGTCGTGCAGAGCCGCTCGACCGTCATTTCGACCGTCAGCGTCGGCGTCAGATGCACGGTCAGCGTCTGCGCGGGCAGCAACTCGCGCTCCTCGGGCAGCAGGGCGGCAAAATACCAGCGGTCGCCCGTGATAAGGCGGCAGCTCGGTGTCTGTCCGAGCTTCAGCCGCAAAAATTCGGCAGGCGAAATGCCGAGCAGGCGTTTCGGCGTGAGCACGGAGGGGCGCTTATAGGCAAAGCAGCCGCTCTCCGAGGCATTTACGGCGGGCAGGT
>URWG01000125.1 GCA_900551495.1 uncultured Eubacteriales bacterium | reverse complement strand
GTCCGTATGGCTGGCGACCGCGCTTTCCCCCTGCGGCAGCGCCTCCAGCGCCTTCTTGACGTGCGCCTCGCAGTGTCCGCACATCATACCCTCGATTTTGATGGTCTTTTTCATTGCTTTTTTCTCCTTTTTCGGTTTTTGATTGGGATAGATTTTCAGGAAATTCAGACGCAGGGCATTTGTGACCACGCAGAAGCTCGACAGGCTCATTGCCGCCGCGCCGAACATCGGATTGAGCTGCCAGCCCAGCAGAGAGATGAACGCACCTGCCGCCAGCGGGATACCGAGCGTGTTGTAGAAAAACGCCCAGAACAGGTTCTCGTGGATATTGCGCAGCGTCCCGCGGCTGAGACGGATCGCCGCCGGAACGTCCGTCAGACGGCTCTTCATCAGCACCACGTCCGCCGCGTCGATGGCGACATCCGTGCCCGCACCGATGGCGATACCGAGGTCGGCTCGGGTCAGCGCGGGAGCGTCGTTGATGCCGTCGCCGACCATTGCGACCTTCCCCTGCCGCATCAGCTCGCGGATCGCCGCCTCCTTTCCGTCGGACAGCACGCCCGCGATCACCTCATCCACACCCGCCAGCTTGCCGACGGCGTTGGCGGTACGTTCATTGTCACCCGTCAGCATCACGACGCGCAGCCCCATCTGCCGAAGCTGACGGATCGCTGTCGGGCTGTCCTCCTTGACGGTATCCGCCACGGCGATCAGTCCGAGGAAGGTCGTATCGCGGCTGAAAAACAGCGGCGTTTTCCCCTGCTCGGCAAGGCGGCGCGCTGCCCGACGGCTCTCGTCAGGCACGGTCAGCGCGGTATCCATCAGCGCCTCGTTGCCGCCGCGCAGAAGCCGACCGTCCGCAACACCGCGCAGACCGCTGCCCGCGAGGGCTTGGAAGTCCGTCAGCGTCGGCGCGGTCCGCTCGCCGCAGTAGGCGACGATCGCCTTTGCGAGGGGGTGCTCGCTCTTCTGCTCCAGCGCCAGCGCCGCACGCAGCAGCTCGTCCTCGGTAATTCCCTCGGCGGGCAGGACATCGGTCACGGCGGGGCTGCCCGCAGTGATGGTGCCCGTTTTGTCAAGGGCAACGATACGCACCTTGCCCGCCTGCTCCAGCGCGGCAGCGGTTTTGAACAGAATCCCATTCCTCGCACCCACACCGCTGCCGACCATGATCGCGACCGGCGTCGCCAGACCCAGCGCACAGGGGCAGCTGATAACCAGCACGGAGATCCCCCGCGCCAGCGCAAAACCGACCGTTCTGCCCACGAGCAGCCAAACGACCGTGGCGATCAGCGCAATGCCCATCACGATCGGGACGAAAACGCCGGAGACACGGTCGGCGACCTTGGCGATCGGCGCTTTTGTCGCCGCCGCGTCGCTGACCATGCGGACGATCTGCGAAAGCGTGGTATCCTCGCCGACACGAGTGGCTTCACATTTCAGGAAGCCCGACTGATTGAGCGTCGCGGCGGAAACGGTGTCTCCCTCTGCCTTGTCCACGGGCAGGCTCTCACCGGTGAGCGCCGCCTCATTGACCGCACTGCTGCCCTCAAGGACCACACCGTCGGCGGGAATGCTCTGCGCCGGACGAACGAGGAAAATATCGCCGCGCCGAAGCTGTGCGGCGGGTATCTCAGCTTCCTTTCCGTCGCGCAGCACGGTCGCCGTCTTGGGCGCAAGCTGCAAAAGCGAACGGATGGCGTCGGTCGTTTTGCCCTTGGAGCGGGCTTCGAGCAGCTTACCGACGGTAATCAGCGTCAGGATCATGGCGGCGGATTCAAAATAGAATTCCTCCATGTATCCCATGACCGCCGCCGTATCGCCGCGGCTTTGGGCGTCGGACATGGCAAACAGCGCAACGGTGCTGTAGCCGAACGCCGCCGCCGCACCGAGGGCGACCAGCGTATCCATATTCGGCGCGCGGTGCAGCAGCCCCCTCGTGCCGCTGATAAAGAATTTTTGGTTGATGACCATGACGGCGGCAGTCAGCAGGAGCTGGATCAGCCCCATTGCAACATGGTCCGAGGCAAGGAAGGACGGCAGCGGGAAGCCCCACATCATATGCCCCATGGAAACGTACATCAGCGGCAGCAGGAAGGCAAGCGACGCGACCAGCCGCCGACGCAGCGCCGCACGGTCGGTATCGGCGGGATTCTTCTCCCCCGTTTTCGCGGGCGCGGCAGCCGTGTCATGCAGGGACGCACCGTAGCCCGCAGCCTCCACCGCCGCGATAATTGCCTCCGCCGAGGCGGTGCCCTCGACCTGCATGGAATTTGTCAGCAGATTGACGGCGCATTGACTGACGCCCTCGACCTTGCCGACCGCCTTTTCGACACGGGCGCTGCACGCGGCGCAGCTCATACCCGTTACATCAAATTTCATACCGTGACACCTCTATTTCATCAGCTTTTGCAAGGTATCCGTCAGCTCATCGATCACTCCGTCCTTTCCGGCGCGGATGTCCTCGGCGACGCAGGTGCGGATGTGCACCGCCAGCAGCTCGCGATTAAAGGCATTGAGCGCGGCGGCAGCGGCGGCGGACTGGGTCAGGATGTCGGTGCAGTACGCGTCCCGATCGATCATGCCGCGCAGCCCGCGAATCTGCCCCTCAATGCGGCTCAGGCGATTTTGCAGCGCCCGACGCTCCTCCTCCGAGCGGTGCTTGTGCTTTTCACAATTACAACAAGGCATTTTCAACACCCTCTCCTTCGCTTTGATTCTCTTCCCTTTTCTATGCGCATCATATACCCCTCAGGGGTATTTGTCAAGCAAATTTTTTCGCCGCCCGAGGTCGAGCGGCGAATTGAATTTGTTTTTGTTTAGGGGAGGAAGTCCCAGATGTTGCCCCAGGGGTTCGCGCCCTCGGTAGCGGTCTGTTCATCCTGCTCGGTCGGCGTCTGATCGGTCGATTCCTGCGGCTTTGCGTCAAAGACGATGGTCAGCTCGATCGTCTCGCCGGAGCGGTAAACGGTCAGGGTCGTCTCGTCGCCCGCGCGGTACTTCTTCAGCTCGCGGTTCAGGTCCTCATAGGAGCTGATCGTCACGCCGCCGATCCCTGTCAGAATGTCGCGGCGCTGCAAGCCTGCCTTTTCCGCGCTGCTCCCGCTCTGCACGCTGCTGACCAGCATACCGAGAGGCAGACCGTAATTGTCCGCGTCGGTGGCGCTGATGCTCGAGCCGAGGATCCCCATGTAGGCACGGTTCTGCACGGTGCCGTAGTCGCGGAGGTCGTCCATGATCGCGGTCACGTCGTCAATGGGGATGGCAAAGCCGATGCCCTCAATGGAGGTGCCGCTGCCGGTCGAGCCGGAATATTTCGCGGAGATAATGCCGACAACATTGCCGCACACGTCGAACAGCGGACCGCCGGAGTTGCCGGAGTTGATGGTCGCGTCAAGCTGCATCATGTTGATGGGCGTGCCGTCGGTGTTGACGGCGCGTTCCTTCGCGCTGACGTAGCCGACCGTCAGGGAATAGGTCAGCTCGCCGAGAGGATTACCGATGGCGACGACCTCATCACCGACGGCAAGGTCGGCTGATTTGCCCAGCGTCACGGTGGGCAGTCCGGTTGCCTCGATCTTAATCAGCGCGATGTCGCTCTCCGCCTCGTAGCCCAGCACGGTAGCGGGATACTTCGTGCCGTCGCGGAGGGTCACGGTCAGCGTCTGCGCATTTTCCACCACGTGGTAGTTCGTCAGGATCTCGCCGTCGGCGGAGATGATGAATCCGGTGCCGCTGCTGGCGATGGTCGAGCGCTGACCGAAGACGTTATAGCCGTCGGAAATCGACTCGTTGTAGATGCCGACGATGGCGGGGACATTCTTTTCGTAAATTTCCGAAGGCGTCAGCGCCTTGGTGTTGGCGGAAACGGGGCGGACGCTCTGATTTTCAAAGCTCTCGGAGACGGACGGCTGCGCCACGGTGGGAGCAGGCGTGTTGTTGCGGAGGATCAGCCCGACCGCAACGCCGCCGCACACACTGCCCAGCAGCGCACAGCACAGGGCGAGTGCGGTAATGCGGAGCGCGGTATGCTTCTTTCTCGGCTTGCGCTGCTTTTTGGGCGGCGCGGAATAATTGGGCGCGGTGTAGCTCGGCGCGGTGTAGTTATGCTGCGGCGAACCGTAAGGCGCTGCATTGTACTGCGGCGCGGCGTTTTCCCGAGCGGTCTGTTCGGTCTGCTCCGCCTGCGCTGCGGAATCGGATGCCTCGTTTGCTGCATCCTGCGGGGTGGGTTGCTCAAGCCCCTTCTCGTCACCCGTGCCATAGAGATCAAAAGGTTCGTTCATTGCAGTCACTCCTTCACGGAAGCGGTCATCTCGGCTGCTCCCTGTTGTTTTCTGCGCTCAGTATACCGTCGGATTGTTACCGATTTGTGACGTGAAAAATAAGAAATTTTTAATTCTTAAAGGCAATCGCCGCGCTGCATGATGTTCAGAATGGTGCTGTCGGTCTGACGCATCCCCTGACTGGCAAGCACGCCGACATTCGCGATCGTGGCATCCGCGGAATCGGCAACGATCCCCTCGCCGCGGTGGAATTCGCGGTGGTGCAGGTACATATGGTAGCCCAAAATACCCGCGTCTACGGCAGCGGCGATCTTTGCCGCGCAGGAGGGCTTTGCGCCGTCGCAGACCGTTCCCGACAGGATCGCGACGGCATTGACAACGGTATGCGCAACGGCAGTCTCGTCCCCGCCGAGCAGATAGCAGATACCCGCGCCCGCGCCGACACCTGCGGAAATTGCCCCGCAGTAGGCGGACAGGCGACCGATTCCGCTCTTTTGATGAACGGTAATGAGGTCGGACACCAGCAGCGCACGGCAGAGCTGCTCCTCCGACGCGCCGATATGCCGCGCATAGACCACGACGGGCATACAGGCGGTAATGCCCTGATTGCCCGAGCCGGAGAGGATCACCACCGGCTTCTCGCAGCCGCTCATCCGTGCGTCGGAGCCTGCGGCGGCGTAGGCCTTGGCGCGCTGCTTCACGTCGTCGCCGTAGTCGTCGAGCAGGATGCGCCCGATCTGTGCGCCCCAAACGCCGTTCAGACCCTCCTCGGCAATGGCGGAGTTGCACTCGATCTGCCGCAGCAGGAGGGGCTTGACCTCCGTCAAATCGGTCGTCGCGGCATATTCCAAAATATCCTTCAAATTCAGGCAGCTCTTGTTCGTCGTCGGCTCGTCCGTCCGCACCGTGATCGGCTCGTCGCGCAAAATTTCGCCGTCGTGCGCCATGTAGACGATGTTCGTGTGCTGATCGACAATACGGACGCGGGCGCTGTGCTCCCCGACATAGGCGGTCAGGTCGATGTCGAGCTTGTGGTCGGAGGCGCCGCAGGTCACGTTGATCTGCACCGTTTCGAGGAAGCGGTCCATTTCGTCTGACTTCCCCTCGGAAAGCCGCGCGATGACCTGCAGCTCCCGCTTCGGGTCACCGGCGACCATGCCTGCGGCGATGGCGGGACGGATCCCCTTGCGTCCGCCGGTGTTCGGCACGACGA
>URWG01000124.1 GCA_900551495.1 uncultured Eubacteriales bacterium | reverse complement strand
GATGTTCGGCGTGGACGCGCTGCGCTTCTTCCTGCTGCGCACGTTCCCGTTCGGCTCGGACGGCAACTTCTCCAACGAGCTGCTGATCTCCTGCATCAACACCGACCTTGCCAACGATTTGGGTAATCTCGTCAGCCGCACCGTCGCAATGGTGCAGAAATACTTCCCCGACGGCAGACTGCCCGCCGAGCAGGTCGAGGATACCGCGCTTGACGCCGAGCTGCTTGCCATGGCAGGCGCCCTGCACGAGAAGTACGAGGCGCAGATGGAGCATTATGCCTTCCAGAACGCGCTGTCCGAGGTCTTTGCGGTCATCTCCCGCGCCAATAAGTATATCGACGAGACTGCTCCGTGGATTCTCGCGAAGGACGAGGCGAAAAAGCCCCGCCTTGCCTGCGTGATGTATCATCTGCTGGAGACCGTGCGCATCTGCGGCGGACTTTTGCAGCCGTTCATGCCCGACACCGCCGCCGAGATCATGCGCCGTATCGGTGCGGAGCGGTACGATTGGGACAGCCTGTGCAGCTTCGGCGTGCTCAGCCGCGAGGCAAAGGTCACGACGGGCGCCCCGCTCTTCCCGCGCATCGACGCGGAAAAGGAGTTGGCAGAGTTGGAAGCCCTGACCGCCAAGCCCAAGGAGCCGGAGGTTGACCCGCTGCCCGAGTCGCTGCCGCCGGTAAGCTTCGACGAATTCTGCAAGGTTGAAATGACGGTCGTGAAGGTCCTGACCTGCGAAAAGGTCAAGAAGTCCGAAAAGCTTCTGAAATTCACCCTTGACGACGGCACCGGCACGCCGCGTCAGATTCTCTCCGGTATCGCGAAGTACTATCAGCCGGAGGAGCTGCTCGGCAAGACGCTCGTCGCCGTGACGAATCTGCCGCCGCGCAAGATGATGGGGCAGGAGAGCTGCGGTATGCTGCTGTCCGCCGAGCGTGGGGACAAGCTGAATCTTCTCATGCTTGACGACAAGATCGCCGCCGGCTCCCGACTGGTGTAATGCGGTTTGGCATAATGTAATAACAAAAGCGGAGTGCAGATTGCACTCCGCTTTTAGTTTCTCAGAGAACTTTCCCCGTCCGCGCCTTGGCTCCCCTGTGTAAGGGGAGCTGTCAGTGAAGCTGACTTCGGTGCTGCCCTCCCGCAAGTCGGTCAGCCGGCGCGTTTGGGTAGGCGGATGGTCAGGACGATCTCGTTCTCCGTCTCCTCCTGCGAGGTCTGCGCATTGATACCTGCACCGCGCACCAGCTCGAGCGAGTGATTGACACTGTTGAGAAACAGCCGCACATCCCGCACGATCAGCTTACGCATTCCCTTGGGGCGCTCCTCCCGACGGGCAAGGTACGCGTCGATGTACGCCTCGGTTTTTGCCACGTTCAGCTCCCGACTGACGATGACCTCCAGCACCGCCAGCCGCTCCTCCTCCGTCGCCAAACGCAGCAGCGCGCGGGCGTGGCGCTCGGACAGGTGATTTTCCCGCAGCCGCGCCAACACCGCAGGACTGTGCCGCAGCAAACGCAGCTTGTTTGCTACGGCACTTTGACTTTTTCCGACCTTCGCCGCCGCCTGCTCCTGACTCAGCCCGTACAGGCGCATCAGCCGTGACAGCCCCTCCGCCTCCTCGATGTAGTCCAGATCGCGGCGCTGCAAATTCTCCACCAGCGCCACCATCCCCGACTGCTCCTCATCCACCGAGAGAAAGATACACGGCACCTCGTGGCAGCCCGCCATTCTTGCCGCCCGCAGCCGCCGCTCGCCCGCCACCAGCTCGTACTCCCCTCCGCTGCGGCGGACGGTGAGCGGCTGCAAAATGCCGTACTGCTCGATGCTTGCCGCCAGCTCCCGCAGCCCCTCCGGATCGAAAATGCGGCGCGGCTGCGACGGATTCGGGCGGATCTGACCGATGGGCAAATAGACGATCCGCCCGCTCTCTATCAGCCCTCTGCTCCTGCGCATATTAGATTCCTCCCCTATGTAATACAGATTCTAATATAAAAACCTGATCTCCCCGTCCTCTATTGTAGCCTTTTGAACGGCGAAAACGCACGAAACGCGGGGGCAGACCACAATAAATTGCGTTTTGCATTATTTCCCGCCACAACATCTTGGGAAATCGGCGGGAAATGGGACATTCTGCGAAATTCTGCCGCGATTTTCGCCGCCGCGCTTGTAGTTTGTTGCATTTTCAGCTATAATAGATAATGGTGTAATAGATGGAACGGAAAGGATGACCGTTATGAGAGTGCTTGCGATCGGCGATGTGACCGCCGGCGGGCTGGCGTATCTGAAAAGCCGCCTGCCCCGTCTGAAGCGAGAGAAGGACATTGATTTTTGTGTCGTCAACGGCGAGAATGCGTCTTTAGTCGGTATGACGCCGCAGCAGGCGGAGGATATTTTATGCGCCGGCGCGGACGTCATCACGATGGGCAATCACACATGGAACCGCCGCGAGCTGATCCCCTACATCGACGACTCGCGCGAGGTACTGCGGCCCGCGAATTTCCCGCCGCAGCAGCCCGGGCGCGGCTGGGGCGTGTTTGAAACGCGCTGCGGCGATGTGGCGGTGATCGACCTGATCGGGCGCGTGAGCATGGACTACACGCCCTCAAACCCCTTCCCGCTGGTCGATCGGCTGCTGCAAAAGATCAACACAAAGCTGATCTTCGTCGAGCTGCACGCCGAGGCGACGTCGGAAAAGCTGGCGATGGGCTACCTGCTCGACGGGCGGGTCAGCGCCGTTTGGGGCACGCATACGCACGTCCGGACCGCCGATGCCCGGGTCCTGCCGAAGGGGACGGGCTATATCACCGACCTCGGCATGACCGGTCCGATCGACAGCGTGCTGGGCATCAAACCGGAAAGCTCCATCCGCAAGTTTATGGGCGACCTGCCCCGCCGCTATGAGCCGGCAGACGGTCCGTGCAAGCTCGAGGGCTGCATTTTCACCGTCGATCCCGCGAGCGGTCGCTGCACGGATACAGAAAGCGTGAGTGTGCATGATTAAATTTCTCCACGCGGCGGATTTTCATTTGGACGCCGCCTTTTCCGCGCTGACCGGCGAGCAGGCGGCACTCCGCCGCAGGGAGCAGCGCGAGCTTCTCGACGAGCTGGCGGTGCTGTGCCGCGATCGGGAGCTGGTGCTGCTTTCGGGCGACCTGTTCGACGGCGCGCACGTCTACCGCGACACTTTGGACGCGTTAAAGCGCTTCTTTGCCGCCGTTTCCGCCGAAATTTTTATCGCCCCGGGCAATCACGACGCGCTGATCTCCGGCTCGCCGTACCTGACGGAGGACTGGGGCGAAAATGTCCATATTTTTACCGAGGAAAAGCCGCAGTGCATCACTCTGCCGAAGCTCGGCTGCAACGTCTACGGCGCGGCGTTTCACGGGCAGAGCTGCCCGCCGCCGCTTGAGGGCTTCCGTGTGGAGGACCCCGCGGCGCTGAACGTCATGGTGCTGCACGGCGATTTGCAGCCCGCCTCGCCCTACGCTCCCGTCACGCCCGAGCAGATTGCCGCGAGCGGACTGGACTACCTTGCGCTGGGGCATATCCACACGCCGCGCTCGGCTCGGCTGGGCACGACGCTGGCTGCCTATCCCGGCTGCCTGATGGGGCGCGGCTTTGACGAGTGCGGAAAGAAGGGCGTCCTGCTCGGGACGCTGGAAAAGGGCGCGGCAACGGCGGAGTTTGTCCCCGTCGAGAGCCGCTGCTACGAAATCCTGACCGTGGAGGCGGGCGACGACCCGCTGGAATCGGTGCTTGCCGCGCTGCCTGCCGAGCATCGGCGCGACTGCTACCGCATCATTCTCACCGGTGCGTCGGACGGCGTCGATCTTGCGGCGCTGCAGGCGCGGCTGGAGGGCGAATTTTTCAGTCTTTCCCTGCGCGATCGGACGGTGCCGCGGGCGGAGCTTTGGCAGGACGTCGGAACGGACACGCTGCGCGGATATGCCTTGGAGGCGCTGCGCAGGGAATATGACGACGCCGACGAGACGCAAAAGCCGACCGTCGCGCTGGCGGCGCGGCTGCTGCGCGACCTGATGGACGGACGGGAGGTGTCGCTGTGATCGTCAAACGGATGCGGGCGAATTTCGGCAAGCTCCACGGCGAATTGGAGCTGCAAGCCGGTATGAACCTTCTGTGTCTGCCCAACGAGGCGGGAAAATCCACATGGAGCGCCTTTTTGCTGGCAATGTTATATGGTATCGATACCTCCGAACGCGCGACAAAGACCAACGCGCTGCCCGCCAAGGAGCGCTACAAGCCGTGGGACGGCTCGGCGATGGAGGGCAGCGTGGAGTTGGAATGGAACGGACGGAGCATCACCATCGAGCGCAGCTCCGCCGCCCGCGTGCCGATGGGCAATTTCCGCGCCTATGAGACGGAGAGCGGTATTCCCGTCCGCGAGCTGACCGCCGACCGCTGCGGCGAGGTGCTGTGCGGCGTGGAGCGGTCGGTGTTCGAGCGCACCGCCTTCATCCGTCAGCTCGGGCTGACCGTTTCGGAGGATCAGGCGCTTGAAAAACGCCTCGGCGCGCTGGTCACGACCGGCGAGGACGGTGCAAAGACCGCGCTGGAGCTGGAAAAGGACCTGCGCAATCTCAAAAACAAGCTGATCGGCCGCGCCGGACGCATTCCGCAGCTTACCGCACAGGCAGACAAGCAGCGGCGGGTGCTGACCGAAATTGATACGTTACAAGAAGAACAACTCCGTCTCTCCGCCGCCTTGGAGGAGGCGACGGCGGAGCGCGAACGCTTGGAGGCACTTTCACAGCGCGTCGAGCGGGCACAGAGTGCGAAAAAGCAGGCGGGCTTGGCAGCCTTGGAGCAGCAGCTCGGGCAGCAGCAGGAGCAATGTCAAAAATTGGCGGAAACGGCGCAGAAGCTGCCCGACGGGGAGCGGCTGCACGCCCTTTCGCGTCGGCTGGAGGCTGCCGACAGCGCCCTGCAAACGGCAAAAATGGAGGCGGCGTTTACCGACCTGACCGTGGAGCAGCCCGCGGCGGACCCGATCTTTGCGGGCAAGACCGCCGAAGCCGCAAAACGGCAGGCAGCGGACGATACCGCCGCTTATCGCGCCGCGTCGGAAAATACGGCGAAGCGGCTGCAAGCGGCGCGGCGGGCGACGGCGATATTTGCGGTGCTGACGGCACTGCTTCTTGCGGGCGGCGCTGCGCTGTGGGCGCTGACGACGCTCGGGATCGCCGTGCCGATCGGTGCGGCGGTGCTTGCGCTTGCGTCGGCGGTCTGCCTTGCGCTCAATCTGCGCAAAAAATCAAAGGCTGCGGCGGAGCTTGCCGAGGCGCAGGCGCTGCTGTCGCGCTATCCTGTGACAAATATTGACGAAATTCTCCCGCTGGCGGAGGCATATGCCGCACGGCAGACCGCCTACGAGACGGCGCGTGCCGATGCCGCGCGGAGGAGGGAGCAGCTTTCCGACCGCGTGCGGCAGGCGCAGACGGCGCTGGATGCGGCGATTGCCGAGATTGCAAGCTTCGCGCCCGACTGCCATACGGTGTCGGCGGCGCGGGAGGCGG
>URWG01000123.1 GCA_900551495.1 uncultured Eubacteriales bacterium | reverse complement strand
GGTCGGCGCTTCGGCGGGCGGCTCGGTTACCGTCGGCGGCTCGGTGGAGGCGGCAACGACCACGCCGGTTTCGACGACGGGCGTACCGCTGCCCTGACGGACGGTGCGGGCGACCAGCACCACCATTACCGCCGCAACCGCGATCAGCAGCAAAAGGAAAATAATTTTCAGTCCCGACAGGCGGTGATTTGACCGCCGGCGGTCGGGAGACGTCTCATGCTTCATGAAGATTCCTCCGATTTTTCCGAGAAGGACGATCCTTGCGCGGACGGCGGCAGACCGATCCGCAAATAGTATATTACAGTATAGCATAAACTGCCGCGGATAGCAACTGCCGAAATACCGCGTTGCCGTAAAAACGCAGGGGGAAGCTTTGACGGAATCGGCGAAAAGACTTCAGCGATCGCCGCAGACGATTTCACCGGAGCTTCCCAAAAAAATCTTAAACAAATCTTAAACTTCTGCGGCTTGTATTTCCGGCGGTATTTTGATATAGTTTAACCAAGCAAAGCAGGAAAAGAAAGGGAAATGGGGTGTTGCAGTGCTGCATTTGACTTGGAGAGGGCTGCGGGGACGGAAAAAGGAGTCGTCGCTGCTGCTGATCGTGCTGGTGCTGGCGTTTTTTCTGTCGGCGGTGCTGGCGATCGTCCTGCCCTCGACGCAGGCGCAAATTCAGCTCCAACGCGAAAAGAGCTACGGCAAATGGCAGCTGATGGTCTACGGCGAGGAGCCGGAGCTGTGTTCCGCGCTGGAAACGGCAGCGGCGGAGCGCGGCGCTTCGACGGCACGGCTGACGACTGCCGGCGTGACCGATGACGGCAACACAGTTTCCGTCATCACGCCCGGGCTGATGGACGTCGGAGCGCTGTCGCTGCTTGACGGACGGCTGCCCGAGGCGGAGGACGAGATCCTGCTCGTGGACACGCAGTTTGCCGGTGCACAGGGCTTGAAGGTCGGCGACGAGATCTCGCTTCGCTATACATGGAACGTCAGCTCCACCGAATCCGGACGCATCAAGCAGGAGGCGGAGGCGACGCTGAAGCAGTATCAGGACAAGGCGCTGGCAACTGCACGGGAGAAATTCTTCCCCGACTTTGAGGAGCTGATTGCCGAGATCGACGCGCAAGGTGCCAACGGCTTCGGCTACAACTCGCTGCTCGCCGCCGTCTACAGCTCTTTCATCAGCGAGGAAACGCTGGAGCTGTTCCTTCAGAACGTCGAAAAGAAGAACCCGCTGCTGGAGGGTATGACGGACGAGCAGATCGACGAGGTGTTTGACGCCTATCTGTTTGGAATGCGGAATGTTTTCGGCACGACGAACGGACGTTCGAACGGCAGAATTCTGGTGCCCTACGGCGACCGCTCCCTCAGCGTGACGCAGACGAAAAGCCGCATAACGCTGGTCGGCGCGGGCTACGGCGAGGACACCGGCACGCAGATCGAAAACGGGCGCACCTATTCCGCCATGACGCTCGGCGTGACCTACACCGTCAGCGGTATTCTCAAGGGCTACGAGGCGATATGGGACACCGGCGGGCACACCATGCCGGACGCGTTCGTCTCTCCGACGGGGGCTGCGCTGCTGAACGGCGGCGTGGACGCGGCAAAGACCGAGCTGTCCGATCTCTCCGTCGCGCCGTATGACGAGACGCTGCTGCTCTGCAGCGACGAAAACGCCGTCGATTTTTATAACGAGATGGCGGCGGTCTATGCGCCGCTTGCCGAGCCGCGCTACGAGGTCGAGACTTATTTTAACCAGACCTACGGCATTACGCAGGGTCTGCTCACCGGCATTTATCACCCGCCGGAGGAGGTATTGGACGCGTTTGAATACACCGATAACGATCCGCTGCCCGAGCGCTATGTGCCGCAGGATACGGACGGCTCCACGGGCGGCAGCCGCCTGACAATCAGTTTTTTCAGCACCACGGGGCAGGTCTGGGTCGTGAATACGACGGATTTTCCAACGATTGAGAGTGATAGCTACGGCAGCACGAACGGCTTTTGGGCGGATCTGAGCGAGCTTGGTCGTCCGGGCTTCCGCGTGCCGATGCTGGAGCCGCTGCCGGTCACGCTGCCCGACGCGGAGGCACTGTATCAGAAGAACGAATACAGCTTCCGTATCAATACCTATTCCTACCCCGACGAGACGGGGAGCGCCGACGCCACGGTCGGCACCGTGCTCAACGGCATTTTGGTGCTGATGACCGCCTGCGCCGTGCTGGTGATCTGCATGGTGCAGAGCAAGCGCCGCGCCCGCAGTATCGTGCTTTTGAAGGCGATCGGTCTGCAAAACGGACAGGCTGCGGTCATGCAGCTTTGCGAGGCGGGGCTGTTCCTGCTGCTGTCGCTGGCAATCGGGTTGCCGCTGGGTTGCCTCGCGGCGGTGCTCGTCCTGAACGGCATGGGCAGTGCGCAGGCGCTGACGATCGACACCGTGTTCCTGCTGCGGAGCGTCCTTTTCGGCGCGGTGAGCCTGCTGGCGGGCTTGCAGCTTCCGATCCTGACGGCGCTGCGGATGCCGCTCACGGGCCGCACCGGCACCGTCGCCCCCTCCGAGCGGGCGGCAAACGGCAGAGAATTGAAGCGCGGCGGTCTGCTCTCCATGGAGCGGGCGGCAATGCGCTTCCACCGCCGCCGCGACCGAACGGCGAGGCTTCTGTGCGCGCTCTCCCTGCTGCTGGCGCTGCTGACGCTGCTGCTGTCCCACTTTGCCCTCGACGGCTATCGGACCGAGGTGCAGCGGGCGGATATGCCCGACTATACGCTCAAGGCGAGCTTTGCCATGTCCCCGCGCTACCTGCGCGAGAAGTCAGAGCAATACACGCAGCCCGACGAGCTGGGCGAGAAGCCCGCGCGGTTGGAGGCTTATCTGGCAGCCGAAAAGGTGACTTTGACGGGCTATGAGAACAGCCCGATCGTCAGCGCGTTCGGCGCGTCCGACCTCAGCGTCGCGGGCTTTGCGGAGGGCAGTCCGCTGCTGGAGCGCATCATTGCGCTCTGCGGCGAGATCGACACGGAAAAGCTTCTGAACGGACAGGGCTGTATCCTTTTGATGCCCAATTACACTACGGACGGCGACGGCACGACCCACTATTCCTCCGACCCCGCCGACGCGCTGCGCTATCAGACGGACGGCACCATTCAGGCGGGCGACGTGCTGACCCTTTCGGCAAGGAGCCACGGCATCAGCGAGGGACCCGAGGGCGTTTACGAGGGTGTGAGCGCTGTGCGGGTCGAGGTGCTGGCGGTGCTGCACGAATACGACCTTTGGCTGTTCGGCGAGAGCGCCCGACCGCTGACGCTCGTCTCCGGTCAGAGCCTTATCACCGCGCTCTACCCCAACGCCAGCCAGCGCTACAATCCCGATCAGGCGCGGTGGAATCGGCAGCTCAGCCGCCTGCACTGCGAGGACTGCAAGGGCAAGACCTACTTCCAGTTCTACGCCTCCGACAGCGCCGACCATTCCGCCTCGTACTGGAATTTGGCGCAGTCCGAGGGGCTGGAGATGAAGAATTATTACAAGGAAAAGCTCGAACGGCTGACGGCGGGCGAGAATCAGCGGGCGCTGACGGTGCTCTTGGGCGCGGCGGCGGTGCTGCTGGTGCTGGTGATATTGACGTTCATCCTGTCCGACTTGGCGGAGCAGGGACGGCGGCGTGTCGGTATTCTGCGGGCGCTGGGCGTTTCCGGACGCTCCATGCTGCGCACACAGCTCCTGCTGTCCATGCGCGAGGCGCTGGAGGCGGTGCTGCTGGCAAACGCTGCCATGGCGGTCATCCTGCTGGTCTGCGCCTTCGTTGAGACGGGCTGGAGCACCGTAAGCCCGAGCGCGCTGCTGACGGTGCTCGGGAAGGGACTGCTGCGGCAATACCCGTGGTGGCTGCACGGTCTGCTGAGCCTCGGCGCGTGGGCGCTGACAACGCTGCTGCGGACGCTGCCGTACCGCAGACTTTGCAAAAACTCCGTGATCGGCACGATCAAGGGACTGGAGAGAGGAGAATAACGATGCTGCTGCAAACGATCGGATTGGAAAAAACCTACGCCCAGAGCGGCGTTTCCTATCAGGCGCTCAAGGGCGTTGACCTCGAATTTGAGGCGGAAAAATTTTACGCCGTGATCGGCAAGTCCGGCTCCGGCAAGTCCACGCTGCTGCACCTTTTGGGCGGGCTTGACCGTCCTACCGGCGGGCAGGTTATCCTGCAGGGGACCGACCTCTACACCCTGCCCGAGCGGAGGCTGGCGCAGGTACGCCGTCGTCAGATGGGCTTTGTTTTTCAGGCGTACAATCTGCTCGATGAGCATACCGCGCGGGACAACATCCTTGCGCCGGTGCTCCTCGACGGGAAAAAGCCCGATTTGGACTATCTCGCGCAGATCGCCGAGGCGCTGCAAATCGACGGGCTGCTGAAGAAGTACCCGTGGCAGATGTCCGGCGGCGAGCAGCAGCGGTGTGCCATCGCCCGTGCGCTGCTGAGCCGGCCGGCAATCATCCTTGCCGACGAGCCGACCGGCAACCTCGACAGCGCTACGTCCGACCAGGTCGTCGCCCTCCTGCGGCGCATCGTCGATGAATTCCGTCAGACGCTCATCCTCGTCACCCATGACCCCGATATTGCGGCGCAGGCGGACGTCTGCATTACCATCGACAGCGGACGCGTCAAATCCGTGCGCTGAAAAAAGCCGTTGACATGACCCCCGCTTCACAATATAATAGGAGGGAAATCTTGAACGGGGGTATTGAATATGGCAGGTTACTGTACGCGCTGCGGACGACCGCTGCCCGACAGCGGCGTGTGTCCCTGTATGCGCCAAAGAAAAACCGCGCCGCGGCGGGGCGGCAATCCGCTTCTGACGGTGCTGGTCAATTTGCCGCGGCTGTGGCGAAGCTATTTCCGCGACCCGATCTCTACGCCCCGCCTTGCGGGCGAGCGCCGCGACTGGATTACCGGTGTCGCCGTGCTGCTTCTGTTGGAGGCAATGTCGCTTCTGAGCGCTCTGATGCTGACGCTGCGCTACGGCAGCGCCCGCTTTTTCCTTGCTGCGCCGCAGTGGGCAACTGCCGGACTGGTCTGCCCGTTGCTGGTTATGGCGGCGATGATCGGCGTGATCTACGCACTCTCCGGACTGTCAAGGATGCAGCCGGACATCCGCACGGTGCTTGCCGTTATGGGCGTCAGCGCCGTTCTGCCGCTGTCCGCGCTGACCGTTTCGGCAATACTGTCGCTGATTCATATTTCGCTGTTCACCGTCGGCACGGTGCTGACGGTCGCGGCGTGGATCGTGAGCTTCTTCGTCATGCTCTACGAGGTGCTGGGGCTTCGGCTCAATACGCTGTCGATCCTGACGCTCGTCGGCTCGATGGCGCTGATCTACGGCGCCGTGGCATTCAGCCGCAGCTGGCTCCTTGCCGCTATTTTCTGAATCCTGCCAAGTCTCCGACGACCTGAATAAAACTGACGCCTCTCCGAAACGGAGAGGCGTTTCAGCGTGTCGAAAAACCCTTTTCGGCACGCTGACAGACTGCGAAAAAGT
>URWG01000122.1 GCA_900551495.1 uncultured Eubacteriales bacterium | reverse complement strand
CCCCTCAGGCGCTCCGCGCCAGCTCCCCCAAAGGTGGAGCCAAGGCGTAAACGGTAGTGCTTCCGTTTGCCGTTTGTAGGGGGCGGCGTGCCCCTCGCGGGTATGACGCCCCGTATGCAGGCATTATCATTAAAGCGTGTAAGGCGCCGATCAAGCATCCACCGGCAGCAGGGCGGTGAGCAGCGTCTCCAGCGCCGACCGCTCCGCCGAGGCATAGACGCGCACGACCGTCCCGTCGGGATAATAAATGCCGAACCGTGCCGCGCAGCGTCCGCTCTCGTCCGTCGCGTGGATGCGGCTGAAAAGCACCTCCCGCGTCACCTCGCTGCGGTAGAAAACAGGCTCGACCCACGTTGCGTGATATTCCTCCGGAACCTCCGGCTTCTCCGCTCCGTAGTAGTCCCAAACATAGGCTTGCGGTTCATCGGCGCGGACAAGCTCCGTCACGACCTCCGGACGGCTGACCACAACGTTGAGCTGCCGCTCCCAACCGTCAAACCAATTCGCCGAGAGCCAGTCGCGGTCCTCGCCCTGCTCCCGCCAAGCGTCGGAGAAGGCGTAGCCCTCCGGCAGCGCTTGCGGCAGATACGCTCCAAACGACGCGTCGGCATAGGCTTGCGCCTCGTCAAGTGCCTCGCTGCGCCATGCAGGGACATCCTCCGTGTGCAAAAACAGCACGTCAAGCGTCCCGTCGGGGCGGAGCGACTGCGAAACGACGCGTGTGGCAAGCGCCGTCAGTGTCTCCGTCGCAGGCTCGAGCGTCAGTCGGACACCCACCGCCGTCTCGCCCTCGCCGCGCAGAAAATCGACCGTCGCGTATGAGCCGCTGCGGAACGCCCGCACCGCCGTGCCGTAAAACTCGCACGTCTTGCCGTCCGCCGGGGCAATGCACTGCGGCGGCAGACGCTCCGGCGAAAGCTCCAAACACAGCGTCTCGCCGTCCGTGACCGCCGCAAGCTGTACGACCCACGGCGTACCCGTCCCGTCATAGATGACCTTGCCGCTCACGTCGGCAGTCTCGCCCTCCCATGCCGGCGTTTCCTGCCCCCAGATCGCGGCAATTTGCGCCTCGGTCAGGTCGCGGATAAAATAGCCGTCGGGGTAGGCGATGTCCGTTGCCATGTTGTGCCCCTCGCCGGTAAAGATCAGCTCGGGCAGCGCGTCAAGAGGCGTCGGCGCGGCGATCGACTCGTCCGTGGGCTGTGCGGTCGCGGTCGAAGGCGGATCGACAGCTTCGGTCGGTGAAACCGTATTTCCCACCGCGCTCCACGGATGCAGCCAAAGCGTCCCGCCGAGCAGCAGTGCCGCGCACGCAGCCAATGCACCCCACCGCTTCCACGGCTTCGGGGTTTTTTGTTCCTCAAATTCCGTCAGCAGCGCGTCGTCCGCGCCGCCGACAGCACGATAAAGCTCCTCGGGCTTCATAGCAATTCCTCCTGTTCCAAATATTTCCGCAAGCGTTCCCGCGTGCGTCGGAGCATGGACTTGACGGCGCCCTCGCGCATGGAGCACCGCACGGCGACCTCGTGAAGCGGCATGGCGTAAAAATACCGCGCCAAAAATGCCGTCCGCTGCTTTTTCGGCAGCCCGCGCAGAAAGGCATTGATCGCGTCGCGCAGAACGCTTTCCCGCAGACGGTCCGTCGGGCTGCCGTCGGCGGCGGGAGTACATTCGCTCAGCTCGTCCAGCGATACCCGCAGCACGCTCCCGCCCCGCTTCTGCGCCGCCTCACTGCGGTAGC
Organism: uncultured Eubacteriales bacterium; assembly: GCA_900551495.1. Classification (GTDB taxonomy): domain Bacteria; phylum Bacillota; class Clostridia; order Oscillospirales; family Oscillospiraceae; genus JAZOXB01. Next base: position 3,803 of record URWG01000122.1, on the reverse strand, counting down.
GATCAAGGGCGAGATTACGCGTGATGCGGCAGAGATAGAAAAACAAATGCTCCGGTGCGGCGGGCGGAATGGCGTTCCACGCGGTCAGCAGCGCGTCATTGACACACTCCTCCGCCGCCTCCGCGCCGACGATACCCGCCGACAGCGCCCGCAGACGCCCGCCGTATTGCTTCATCGCAGCGTCCAGCCCGCGTTCGTCTCGGCGCGTCAACAGCGCGAGAATGGTTTTCTCGTCCATGGCTTCCTCCGTTCATGAAAAAGGATCCTTCACCCATAAAGACGGAAAATCGGCGGGCGTGGTTCCTCACGCGCCGAATATTTCTGTTTTGCATACTTTCCCTCCCGACGGGCAAACTACCGCCGAGGTGAAGAAATTGGAACGCTTGGCAGACGGGCGCTACGTCGGCGCGATCTCGGACGAGAACATCTCGGCGATTTTCGACGGAGCGGGAGACTTCATTCGGCGCGAGCTGTGCATCAAGGCGCACACATTATATGTATACGCGCTCGACGGGCTGACCTCCGGCGGCGACATCTCGGAATACGTCGTCAAGCCCCTGATGCAGGACGCGTTCGGCGGCACGATGCGCGAGCTGTACGAGCGGTCGCTGCACTCAACGGTCTATAACTCCGTCGCCGACCCCTGCCCCGACCTGAACACCGTGGCGCTCAAGCTCGTCAACGGCTTCTGTGTCGTGTTATTCGGCGAAGACGCCATTGCCTTCGAGGACAAAACGGGCGAAAAGCGCTCCCCCTCCGCGCCCGAGGTCGAAAACACCGTCAAGGGTCCGAAGGATGCGTTTACCGAGACGGTGCGGACGAATACCAGCCTTCTGCGCCGCCACCTCCGCTCGCCAGAACTGCGCCTTTACGAAACAAAGGTGGGGCGTCGGAGCCTGACGAACGTGACCGTGGCGTATATCGACGGTCTGACCGACCCGACGCTCGTCGAACGAATGAAAAACCGCCTTGCCGAGATCGACATCGACGGCATGGTGTCGCCCGCGTCGGTCGAGGAGTACGTTACGGGGTCGCGCCCGACGGCGTTTCCGCTGCTGCAGTATACCGAGCGGACGGACCGCTTTGCACAGGGCTTGCTCGACGGGCGCGTCGGGCTGCTCGTGGACGGTCTGCCGCAGGGCTATCTCGCGCCGATCGACTTTGGCTACCTGATGACGGCTGCGGAGGACCGCGGCGTCAATTACCTGACCGCGACGGCGACACGAATTATTCGTTACGCGGCGCTGCTGATCGGGCTGTTCCTGCCCGCCCTCTATGTTGCGATGGCGGCATTTCACCCCGAAATGCTGCCCACGCTCCTGCTGGAATCCGTGATCGAGAGCAAGCACGCCGTGCCCTTTCCGACAATTTTCGAGATTTTGGGGCTGCTGGCGGCGTTTGAGCTGCTGCGCGAGGCGAGCATTGCCCTGCCGCAGTCCATCGGGCAGAGCCTGTCCGTCATCGGCGGCTTGGTCGTCGGTACGGCGGCGGTGGAGGCGAAATTTGTCTCTCCCGCGGCGCTGATCGTGGTCGCGGCGGCAGGGATCTGCGGCTTTGCGCTGCCGGCACGCGGCTTGGCGGACGCACTTCGGCTGTGGCGGTTTTTGCTGGCGGTGCTGGCAAGCCTCGGCGGGCTGTTCGGCATGACGCTGGGAGCGCTGTGCCTGCTGACGCATTTAGCGGGGCTGGAATCCATGGGCGAGAGCTACCTCGCGCCGTTTTCCGACGTGCGCGGGGGACGGATGCTGCTTCGTCAGCGGCTGACGAAGGAAAAGCACCGCGATCCGCGTCTGAACCCACTCGACGACCGCAATCAGAGGTGAGCAGGGCGCCGTTAAGTCATTGCGAGACCCTGAAAGGGTCGCGGCAATCTCAAGCACGCCCTACCCCCGCTGTCATTGCGAGGCTTGCGAGGCAAGCCGCGGCAATCTCATCCCCCATTCTACGCAAAGGTTGTGATTTGATGAAATGGTTTCCGACGGTGCTGCTTGCGGCGGCGCTGACGTTGATTTTCGGGCTGCCCTTCCGCGAGTACGACACGGCGCAGCTCCTGCCCATCCGCACGTTACAGGTCGAAAAAACGGCGAAGGGCGTGCATATTCTGAGCGATGCGGGAGAGGGAACGGGCGAAAATTGGGCGGCGGCGGTCAAAAATCTGCGGGAAAACGCTGCCGGCGAGGTGTTTTTCGACACTGCCGAGCAAATCGTGTTCCGCGGCGGCGCGGTCGTCCGTGAGGCGGTGGAGAGCGGCGATCTGCGCCCCGCCGCACAGATCTATTTTGTGTCGGAGCTGCGGAAAGACGATTTGTTAAATGACTACTACAAGACGCATCAAAGTGATTTGAGCGTCGCGGAGCTGAGGGCGCTGTATGCGTAGCCGTCAGCTTTGTGCGACCGCGTTCTGCGCCTTCACCGTTCCGGCGATCGTGCTGCTGCCGCGTGTCGGCTGGCTGTGGACGGTGATCGTCTGCCTTGCGGTGACGGCGCTGATCTTTCTCCTGCGGCTGCTGCGCTCCGAGGCGACGCCGGCAGAGAGTGCGGCGCGTTCCGCAGCGGGAAAAATCGCACTTTGGGCGCTTTGGGCGTGGAATCTGCTCCTGCTCGGCGCGGGTGCGCGGCTGCTGTGCGGCGTTTACCCCAACGGCAGCGCCCTCATCGGCTTGCTGCTCCTGCTGTTGGCGGTCTATGCGGCGGGAAGGGGCACGGAAACCGTTCTGCGGGTCAGTGCGATCAGCCTGTTCTTTCTCGCCGCGCTCTTTGCACTGCTCTACGCCTTTGCGCTCCCGCAGACCCGTGCGGAATGGCTCAGACCGTTTTGGCACGCGGACGGGGCGCTTTTGCCGTGGGCACTGGTGCCGCTGACTGCCGTCTGGCTGGTGCAGGAGCGGATGAAGCCGCTTGCATGGTGCGTCGGCGGAACGCTGCTGGCGGTGCTTGCCGCTCTCGTTACGGCGGGCAGCCTCTCCCCGCGCGTCGCCGTCGGGAGCGACTTCCCGTTCTACGACACGGCGAAGAGCGTCAGCGTCCTCGGCGCGATGGAGCGCTTCGAGCCGCTCGTTTCCGCAGCGATGACGGCGGCGGGCTTCAGTCTGCTCGGTCTGCTGTGCACGGTCAACCTCGGGCTGTGGCGCGTGCTCGTGACGACGGGAAAAAAGTGGGCGTCGCCGCTGAATTTTTTGGCGGGCGGGACGTGCCTTTGGGTGAGCGGCGCGATTTCTGCCGTCGTAATTGCTGTCGGGAACACAATATTTTGGGGCATTTTGCCGATCGCGGTACTACTGATAGAAAAGAAGAAAAATTTTAAAAAAATGTGAAAAAAGTGTTGACAAACCCTTGATTCTTTGCTAAAATAACCAAGCGCGTTCGGGACAGTTTGTTGAAACCGCTGAAAACTTGAAAAAAGTTGAAAACAGTTCTTGACAAATGATGACCGAGGTGCTACAATGTAAAAGATGCGCCGCGGTGGAGGGCAACCCCCGATGAACCTGCGGAACAGCTTTTCAAATAGGCTGCGATTGCAGCGGTGTACCTTGTAAATTAAACAACGAGAAACATGAAAACACCTTGAGCAATGATTGAAAAAAGAGTTGTTCAAATGATGTCAGTGTAAGTGTGAGAACATTGTACTGAGATTGTGAGAATAGCCAACGTAAGAAATTCTTGAGTTAAGCTGAGAGCGAACTTAAAGGATGATTGATTTTATTCTGTTTTCTTTTTTATGAAGGGGAACAGATTAAGATACCATTCATAGAGAGTTTGATCCTGGCTCAGGACGAACGCTGGCGGCGTGCCTAACACATGCA
>URWG01000121.1 GCA_900551495.1 uncultured Eubacteriales bacterium | reverse complement strand
GCGTTTTGTCTCTACCCCAACTATTGACAGAGAGCCTATAACACGGTCACACTGTTCTTTGGAACGGTGTGACCGTGCTATTTTGTAATTCGAACTGGGCTTACTGCTCCGTCAGGAGGCGGTTGGCGGCATTGCGATTGCGCCCGATGAAGCGCATGAAATTGCTGACCATTTGCGCGATCTCCGCACGGGTCGCATAGCCGAGCGGGTTGAGGGTATGCGCGTCTGTGCCGCGCAGGATTCCGCTTGCCACTGCCCACTGCATCGCCGACAGCGCGTATTGCGAGATCTGTCCGCGATCCGTATAGGCGCTCAGGTCGGCGCGTGCATCTGTTTTCATGTTGCACGCCTGCGCGAACCGATACAGCAGCGCAGCAAGCTGCTCCCGCGTGACGGGATCGTTCGGTGAAAAGGCGGTCTTGCTTGTGCCCTGAATGATGCCGACCATCGCGCCCCAGTTGACGGCGGGGGCGTACCATGCGTTGTCGGGCACGTCGCGGAAGCCGTAAGACCACGGGAAATCACGGATGCCGCTCAGATTCGCCAGCACCTTGGCGATCATTGCCCGTGTCGTCGTGTCCTCGGGCGCAAAGGAGTGCTCGGAAACGCCGTTCATCAGCCCATTCCAGTAGACCGAACGGACGGCGTCGTGATACCAAGCCGTGCGGGAAACGTCGCGGAAGGGGGTCGTCTCCGGGTCAAGGAAGCGGTAGCCCTTCTCCTCGGCGTATTGCTCCGCATAAGTCTCGACCGTTCCGATGATCGTCAGATTCGGCGCGGCGCACAGCGTGGACGGGAGCGAGCGGACGGAGGACGGGACCATGAGCTGCGTCAGATTGCCTTCCTCGTCATCGGCGTAAAATGCGCCCTCGTCCACATACAGGACATTAGCGCCCAGCGCCGCGCTGTTGGGATTGCCGACGGAACCGGCGGCAAGGCGGGTCACGGGGATTCCGGCGACGTCATCCGGCACAATGACGGTCGTTGCGCTGCCGGACTGCATCGGTCGGAGGTAGAGGGCGGTCAGCGCCTCATCCTCGCGCAGGAAAACGCCCGTTTCGTTCATAATCGGCACGGCGTTCTCGGGAAGGGCGATAAAGCGAAGCCCTTCATCCGCGGCAAATTGCTCCGCGTCCGTTCCCGCATAGCCGACCAGCAGCTCCAAGCCGTACAGGTGGGCGGCGCTCGTGCTGTTTCTGCGGAAGCCGGCGGGAAGATAGAGCAGCCGCAGCTTTTCACAGGCGGCAAAGGGCGTTCCCAGCATCGTTTCCAAGCCCTGCGGGATCTCAACATAGGTCAGCTCGCTGCACCGCAGAAACGCCCAGTCCTCCAAAACGCGGAGCGTATACGGCAGGCGGATCGTTACGGCGGAGCAGCTTGCCAACGCCGAATCGCAGATGCGCTCGACCGTCGCGCCCTCGACCGTCGGCGGTATCACGACCTCGCCCGTCAGATACTGCGGCTCGGAGCCGACGACCCACGCCTTACCGGAGGAGAAAATTTTATATTGGATGTGGTCGATCGTGACCAAACGCGTTCCGGCGCTTTCCTCGCCGGTCAGGAGGTTGACAAACGGAATCTCCGCCCGCTCGCAATACGCCTCCATCGGGCTGTCGGGGAAGCCGAGAACACGGGAGACACCGGAATGTTTCAGACAATCCTCGCATTGCGTTACGGTGGAGGGGACCGTCAGCTCGGAGAGGGAGGAGTTCCACGCAAAGACCTCCGCGCCGAGCGTTTCCACGCCCTCGGCAAGCGTGACCGAGCGGAGACGGTTTCGGGAAAAGGCACGCCGACCGAGACTGCGCAGTGCGCTGCCGAACACGACCTCCGTCAGCCCGCAGCCGCGGAAGCTCTCCGTTCCGGCGGAAATGAGGGACGAAAACTGCGGTGTGCCCCGCAGCGGTACATCGGCAAAGGCGTAGTCGCCCGCGTATTGAAGCTGCTGCGGCACATTGGAGCTGCGCGCGCAGATGGCGGAACGACCGACCGAGCGGATCGTGTCGGGAAGCGTTAGCTGCAAATAGGGCGTTTTCTCCCGATAGAAGCAGAACGGACCCAACGCCGTGACCGCTGCGCCGCCCAGCTCCGCCGGAACGGTGATGTCGCCGTCACAGCGCGCGCGCACGATGATCGCCTCGTCCGCAACGACGGTATACCAAAAATCGCCCGCCCGACAGATCGGATACGCCGTCGGGTCGTAGGAAAGCTCTTCAAAATAGACCGCCGTCGAAACAGCGGCGGCAAGGGGGGCGGTTCGGTGGCAGTACAGAAGCTGAACCGAGGAGAAGGGCTGCGCGCCGCAGCTCGTGTCCGGTCCACGCACGACCACCGTGCCGAGCGCCCCTTCAAACGCCTTAGCGCCGATGAATCTGACGGAGGCGGGAATCTCCAAATAATCCTGTTCGAATCGGCTGCCGAAGGCTTCGCTGCCGATCCGTTCCAGTCCGTTGGGCAGCGTGATCGCCGTCAGCGGTGTACTGCGGAAGCAGCGGTCGCCGATCTCGCGCAGACCCGATGGCAGGACAAGCTGCGTCAGCGCCGTGTCCGCGAAGGTGTCGGAGCCGAGATAGCGGACGGTAGAGGGGAGCGTCAGCTCCGCAAGCTGCGAACAGCCGCGGAAGGTGCCCTCGAGGCGGACCAAGCCCTCGGGTAAAATCACCTCGGACAGCGAGAGACAGTCGGTAAAGACGCGCTCAAGCCGATCGACCTTTGCCTGGATGACGACGGAGATCAGCTCGTTCGAGCCGATAAACGCACCGTTTGCGATCGCCGTCACGGGGTAGCCGTCGATCGTCTCCGGAATCACGAGCTGACCGACGGGCGCTTCGACAGTGCCCGTGACGGTGGCGTGACCGTCCTGAACGGTGTAGGTCAGCTCGCCCTGTGCCGCGTGGACCGTCGGCAGGAATGAGAGCAGCGCCGCCAAAACCAGCAGCGCTGCGATAATTCGATGCTTCAAGGTGTTTCCTCCCCGCTCAAAAGCCACGAGAGGTCGCCGGCAGGACCGTCGCTCGGGTTAAAGTCGATCTGCGGCTGATAATCCTCGCCCATAAACAGGGGCTTCTGTTCCTCGCCGTGCGCGGCGGACTGCACCGTGACCGTTGCAACGAGGGTGCTGCCGCTGCCGCTGTCGCAGTAGAGGTTTGCCGTTCCGCTCTCGTAGGCGCACAGTGCATACTGCACCGCGCCCTGCAGGTCGTCGGTGTAGGTCTGGATCGCAAGCACGGAGGGCTGGTCGGAGACAAGCCGCGCCGACGGGTCGCCCGTGATGGTCACATAGATCCACTCGCCGTTTGATACGATCGACGGAATCTCCGAAATATACAGCTCGGGCGCGGGCGCCTGTGTCGGCTCGGCAAAATCGGTCGGCTCGGTCGGCTCCGCGTCGGGTGAGGTGCTCGTCTTTGCCGCGGCGGGGGCGTTGGGGCGCTCCTGCTGCTGCGGACGGGAGACATCGGAGCCTTGCGGTTCGGATTTTACCGACGGCATAAGCTGCGGCAGCTCGACCTTTTCCGCGGCGGCGCTGACCGTCAGGAAGCCGGTACACGCCAAAACGACCGTAATAACGCCGAGAATCACGCTCATCGCGGGACGCACCTTCGCCTTGGCAAGCGCCTTCAGCCGCCGCGCCGTGCTGTTCACCGAGAAGCCGGTCTGCAAGGCGCCGCCGAGTGCGTGCACCTGCTCCGTCTCCACCAGCGTCCGCGCATAGCTGAGCTTGCCCGCCCTGCCGAGCTTACGGACGACTGCTGCGTCACAGCGCATCTCCATATCCTGCGAGGCAAGGTAGAACATCAGCCAGACGGCGGGGTTGAACCAATGCAGGCAGCAGGTCAGCAGCAAAATGCCCTTTATCAAAACGTCGCGGTGGCGAATATGTGTTTTTTCGTGTGTCAGAATTTGCTCTAATTTTTCGCGGTCGTGCCAATCAAAGCCCGCAGGCAGCAGAATGGTCGGACGGAAAACGCCGTAGGTCAGGGGAGATGCCAGCCCGTCAAGCAGACGGACGTTCGGCGCGACCTCCGCCTCCTCCGGCAGCGGGACCGAGAAGCGGAAGCTCCTGCGCAGCCGAAGGTGCGACAGCAGGAAGCCGAGCAGAAGCAGGACGGCAACGCTCAGCCAAGCCCAAGGCAGGAGCTTCGCGGCGCCCGAGACGGCGGAGATCGCCGCGGGCTGCGCCTGCGTCGGATGTACGATCGTCCGTACCGCTGCGGCGGCAAAACCGCCGTCCGTCTGCGGCAGCGCGATCTGCACGCCCGTGGGGATAAACACGGGAATCAACAGCCGCAGGGCGGCGATCACCCACAGCACGAGAAAAACGCTCCGATGCACCTTGCGCTGCAGCAGCAGACGCAGCAATGCGACCGTCAGGATCATTCCCGTACCGATCAGGCTCATCCTCAGAAACGTCATTCCGCCGCAGCCTCCAGCTCGCTGAGCTGACGGTACAGCTTCTCAAGCTGCTTGAGGCTCAGCCGCTTCTGACCCACCAGCGCCGCGACCAAAACATCCGCAGCACCGTGATAATTATTCTGTAACAGCTCCTCGGTCTCCCATTCCGCCGCCTGATTGCGGGAAACAGCCGCGCTGCAATGATAGCCCGGCTCGCGGCGGCGCAGAAGCTGCTTTGCCTCGCAGCGGGAGAGCATGGTATATGAGGTCGTCTTGCTCCAGCCGACCCGATTTTTCAGTTCTGCCGAAATATCCTTTGCGGTCATGTCGTCCCGTTCCCACAGGACCTCCATTACCTTACGTTCCGCTTCTGTCAAATGCATTTCGAAGCCCCCTTTTTCACTATCCTTATTTTACCAGTATTGCCCCGCTTTGTCAATGAAATTTACGGAAAATGACGAATTCGGCAGCCCTTGCAACTGCGCGGAAAGTATGCTATAATACCCCTGCGGTAAGCTGCCGAACGCGTCGATGACGCTCGCTTCCGACAACTCCGACGGAGGTTCCGTATGGCTAACTTTACAAAAAAGGCGATCAAAGCCTCCTTTTTGAAGCTGCTCAACGAGAAGCCGCTGAACAAGATCACCGTGCGTGATATTGTTGAGGACTGCGGCATCAACCGCAACTCCTTTTACTACCATTTTCAGGACATCCCCGCGCTGCTTGAGAGCATCGTGGAGGAGACGACGGCGGAGATCATCGCCAAATACCCGCGGATCAATTCGATCGACGAGTGCTTTGAGGCGGCGTTTTCCTTCGCCATCCGCAACAAGCGCGCGGTCTATCACATTTTCCATTCGGTCAATCGCGATGTGTTTGACCGCGAGCTGATGAAGCTTTGCAGCTACGCCGTCACGACCTATATCGACACGGCGTTTCCGGCGCATCAGTTGGACGAGGCGGCGCGGGCGCGGACGCTTCGCTTTGTCCAGTGTGAGTTCTTCGGATTGATTATCGACTGGCTGAACAACGGAATGAGAAGCGACGCCATCGACGATCTGCGCCATATTGCCGCGCTTTGCAGGGAGCTTCCCGATATGCTCCCCGCGCACGACTGAAATATGATATAAAAGCTCCCGCAGCGGTGTGATC
>URWG01000120.1 GCA_900551495.1 uncultured Eubacteriales bacterium | reverse complement strand
CGGATTCTCCTACAAAATGGAGTGGTCCCGTGCAGGCGGGACATTGATAATTTGTTACTTGTGTTGCCATGTTCCTTCCTCGTTTCCTGTGTCGGCGCCTGACGGCACGGTAGCCCTACTCTCTGTGGTAAGTCAGCCCGCTGCCCAATATGACCTCGTTTTGTGTATCGTACAGGATGTGCAGATCCGCCGCCGCATGATCGCTGTTTTCCAGCACGATCTCCTGCAGGGGCTCCGCCACGTCCTCACTGTATTCGTCGCCGGAATACGGTGTCTGAAACGCGGACTCGACGCGCAACTCCCAGCCGTTCCACATCTGCTCCGGCCCGTTGCGCCACAGCTCCGCCGCACGCAACTCGCTCCCGTCTGCATCCGTGGAAAACACATATTTTTGCAGACCATCCTCGGAGATCCACGTGCCTTCGAGTAGCGCAAAAATACTGCGTGTCTGCTCATGCTCGGCGCGCTCTCGCTCTGCCTGCGCCTGTCGCTCTGCGTCGCTGTAATACCGCGCTTCGTCGCCCATCGTCATCATGCCGCAGTCTAACCAGAACGTATCCGCCAGCCATGCAAACTGCCGGGAATCCAGATAGCGCAGATGATAGACGACGTTGTGCGCCCTGTCCTCGATTGTCAGCCCGCTGATCTTTTCGGCAAAATCCGCCCGAACGGTCAGAACACCGTTTCGGAACGTATGGTCAAACTGATCGCCCAAATCTTCAAAATTCGCGTCGTAGCAGCGGATGGGATTGTCCTTGAACTGCACGCCGCGATAATAGAGCCTCATCGTCCCTTGGCTGTAAATGGTTTTTGTAATTTGGAAATCGTCAAAAAGGACCGCTGTCTCCGGGTACTGATAGGTTCGCACGTCAGCACCGCCGCAGGCGGTCAGACCGAACAGCCCCATCCATAGACCTACCATGATGAGGAACGCCTTGAGCTTCACAGCATCACCTCCGTTTTTTCGCAAATAACCGGATTCTCCCGCTCCAAATCGGGGCGGGAGTCGGTTTTATACGGATTTCAAAAAATACGACGACCTTATTTGAACGTCATTTTGCTCCGATGCTGTCCGGCATGGTCTTACCCGCCTCAATCAGCGGCAGATACCAGTCGTCATAGCGATACGGACGGTTTTCCTCCTCCACATCATCCCAATAGAGCCCCCACGGGCGCAGATAGACCTCATAGCGGTACGTATCGTCGCCGTTTTCATACCAGCCGTCGATGCAGATCAAATTCTCAAGCTCCTGCACACCCGGATCGACAATCCAGTCGGCATGCTCAAGCTCCGTATCCGTAAACCAGCCGCCCTCGGACATCATTGTACCATGCTCGCCGGTACCGGCGTCGCTCAGGCTGACCGCTGCCGACGCCATGGCTTCGGACTTGGTGTAGTCCTCATCCCAAAGCGTGACAGTACCCGTGTAATCCGAGGCGATGTCAATGACGCCGCAGACATCCCACCATTGCCCCTCCATCTCCTCATAGGAGCCCGAGCAGTCGGTCATCTTCCACCAACCGTACCATTCGCCGTTCCACCAATCAAGCAGTGCATCATCGGTTTCGGCGGGAGCGGTCAGTTCACCGCCGTCAGTTTGGTCAACACCTGCAGCAGTTACGCGGCTGAGCGTAGATGGATTGATGGTGATCGTGCCGTTTTTACTGCCGAGCATTTCCTCAAAAGTTGCTTTGACTTCGCCTACCGTGTCACGCAGCACGTAAGCTGTCCGTACCTCCAGTGTTGCGCCCGGCGCAATATCCGTGAACTGGTCGGCTATCACTGTATCAAAGGTCTCATTGTCGACAAAGACAGTTGCGACCTCCAGCTCTGCACCGTTCTGCATGAGCGTTTCATCAACGCTCCAAAGATACGAAGCATTCTCCTTACCGTTGTTTGTGAAGTCAAGTGACAGAACGATTGCGTCATTTCCGTCCGAATCTTCCATGATGCAGGCGTCCTTGTAGAGCAGCGTATATTCGCCGAGCCGGATCAAATTGGGGTTGGTCTCCTTCTTCTTGCCGCAGGCGGCAAACGTTAGGAGCACAGCCGTGACCAGGAGCAAGGCAATAGCTTTTTTCATCATTGTGTGTCCTTTCTTCCTTGGGAGTGTTTGTCAAACGGTTCAGCCGTTCACCGCGCCGCCGCAGTATTCACAGCAGCCGTTTGCGTCCGGCAGGGTGGTTGCGCCGCAGCAGGGGCAGGTGACCGCCGTTTTGGGCGCGGCGGTCTGCTCAATTTTTTCCCGCACGTCCCGGCGAACCTGCGTCAGCACCTGGCGGATCTCCTCGCCGAGCTTTTTGTAATTGCGGTACTCGATGTCGGTCTCGGGATTGCAGCGGGTCGCCATGCCCGGATGCATTGCGGGCGGCGGCGCGATGTCCACGGAGCCGGAGTTGAGCCGGAAGCGTATTTCGTCAAAATAAGGGTTGTTGACGAAGATGGTGATATAGAAATCATAGGAGTATTCATAGCGCGGCGGATTGTAGCTGACCTCCTTACCGTCCGAAGTCTCCCGCTTGAGCTCGGTGCGGCTCTCGTCAATGTCGAGATTGCAGCCGGTCACGTCTGCAAAGTCCAAAACATCCGGGTTGGCCTCCGCGAGATTTCTGGCACGGGTCACCATGAATTTTCCTGCGTCCTCATCAAGAAGGACCTTTGTGTCTGCACCGAGCGTTCTGGTCGTATGGAATGCCGCAACCTTTTCCTGATTCTGCTCTCGGTAAGCAAGCTGTGCCTTGATTTCCTCGACGCTGCTGTTGCGCCGGTCAGAGAACCACGGGGAGAGCTTTTGAGCACATTTTTTGCAGAGATTTCCGTTTTCCAGCTTGCGATTTCCGAGCAAACCGATCTTTTCTCCGCAAATGTCGCAATATTTTTTATCGAACAGTCCCATATATATCTCAATCTCCTTTACGTCTGTTTATCAAATTATGTTCTGTAGGGCGTGTCCGCCTTGGCATTGAGCGCCGCGCCATAGATGTACAGAGCCGGAACGACCACACCCGTCAGGACGCTGATGATGCTAAAGTCGTCGCCGTTGATGGAATTCAACACAATGCTCAAAATACTGAATACAGCCACGATGACGCCCCATACGATGAGTCCGCCGGCTTTTTCGCTGCGCTTGCTGTGCTGGATGCCCTTGATTCGTGCTGTCGTTCGGTCCTGCGCGCAAGGGGTGCGCTCAGCCGTTTTTTGAGGCAGACCTCGGCAGCACTGCGGTTTCCGCGCCAAGCTCCGGCTGCAGCGACGCCTCAAGCTGCGATGCGCGGTAGGTCTCCTCCGCAATGCGAAGCACCAAGTTCTCCAGCGCAGCGGCATTCCTGCCGCTGCGCCTTTCGGTGATTTCCTCGTCCTCGCTGCGCCAAACAATGCAGATCTCGCTGTCGGCTTTGTCCCGGACGTCGGAAGACGGCTTTTCGTACGCGGGCAGCGCAGCCTCCGCCAGCGCGTTCTGCAGCTCAAACCATTGCACCCAGGTAAGCTGCCATGGAATCAGGTCTGAGGACGCGTCTACCCCGTTTTCTCTCGTCTCGCCGCCGTCCGGGCTCAGGAACCGTCCGGTCAGCACGGGGAGGTCGTCCTCCAGATAAAAATGCAGCGTAAAACAGTCGGCGGAATTTGCATTGGTTTGCTGCCAACGAAATTCGAGCAGCTCTTTTTCCGCCCGGTACGAATCCGGGTTTTCCATTCTGCCTCCGTCCCGAATCCGGCTATCGATAAAATACCGATACAGCGATACGGCTGCCGATGCGATAAACGCAACCGCCGATACAACGATCAGCGCAATGATCAATGACCTTCTCACTTTTGCCCCCCGTTGTCGAACGGGTCTCTGCATTCATGACAAAAATTCCGGAGATCCTGTGCGTTCATACCGCCCATCCGCCGCGCCATGATCATGCCCATGGGTCCTCCGCCGCGGGAATGCGGATGCCGCTGAGAATGCTGGAGTATTCCCAAAGGAACCATTCACCGGTCGAGGTCTTCTGCCGCAGCTTCATGGGCCGCGGCGAATCCGCGCCGGCCGTTTTAAGGAATACACGCAGATAGCCCGGCTCCGTATCCTGCGGTCTGGGGTCTGCCATCACGTTCAGCGTGTACGGCACGTGCGGCTGATACCCGTTTTCCGGTGTGGCGCCTTCGAAATACGCAAGCGGCAGATAGGCTTTACCGCGCAGCCGATCGCGCAGGAACTGACCGTCATACGGCGTCATGGGCTTCGGACCGCGCAGAAGATTCATCGCGGCAGTGCCTGCATTCTTATCCCGGTCAAACAGAGCCAGCGCGCACAGAAGCAGGGCACAGATACGCTCCGGCTGCCGTCCCTCGGCGGTGAGTATCTCAAATTCCGAGAGATTCTCAGGGATTTTCTGAATTACGACCTGCAATATAACCACTCCTTATACTGTAAAGTAGTATGATTTTACATTGGGCTTCCGTGTCATGCGCGGCGGTTACCCGCCGCGCTCTTTCACGGTCAGAGATGCATTGCGCGGTAGAGGAAGGTCACGATCTGTCCGCGGGTGCAGTTGGCGTTCGGGCTGAAGGTCGTTGCGCTGGTACCGTTCGTAACGCCCTCCTTGACTGCCCAAAAAACAGCATCCATATAGTATGCCGTTGCAACGTCCGTGAACGGGTCTACAACCCCCACCGCCTCCGGGCTGCCCTTGCTGCGCCAAAGGAAGGTCACAATCTGTGCACGGGTGCAGTAGGCGTCCGGGCTGAAGGTCGTAGTGGTCGTGCCGTTTGTAATGCCCTCTTCAACCGCCCAACGCACTGCCTTTTCGTAGTAGCTGCCTGCCTTCACGTCCTTAAACGGCATTTGCGTCGTTTTCGGCTCCGGCTGTCCCGCAGCTCTCCACAGGAAGGTCACGGCATGTGCACGCGTACAGGTACCGTTCGGGTCAAAATGCGTTGCATCCATACCGTTTGTTATGCCGTTTTCCACCGCCCACAGCACCGAGTCGTAATAAAATGCATTCTCGGCAATATCGACGAAGGGGTTTATCGGCTTTGCGTCTGACTTTGCAAAGACCGCCTCAATGGTGTGATTGCCCGTGACGTTCTTGAAGGTGTATGATGTCAGCGCACCGACGTCCGCTCCGTCCACCAGCACCTTGGACACGGCGTAGCCGGCGTTCGGCTTGACGGCAAAGGTCTGATCCGCGCCCTTCTTGACCGTGACGCTGCCGGAGGGCGTGATCGCGCCGTTGGCGCCCGCCTTGGCCGTGATCACGGGATCCTCCTGCACGGTGGCGTCCTCGACGGTCATGGCTTCCGTCCAGAAGAACTTTTTCTCCCAGTCCAGCTTGCACGGCGTGTCGTTGAGGTAGAACTTGGCGCCCTTCGCGACCCCGACGCCGCTGAGGTCATAGGATACATAGATAAAGCACTGGTATTCGCAGTTCTCGCCGTCCGACGTCTTTCCCGCCCGGAAGGCAAAGGGCTTATCGGAATAATAGGTCCAGTCGTCAAAGCACTTCAGCCAATCGACGCGCACGAGCGTCATATACGGCGGCAGACCGTCGATCTTGCAGTAGTCGCTGCCCGGTGCG
>URWG01000119.1 GCA_900551495.1 uncultured Eubacteriales bacterium | reverse complement strand
CCGCCATTGCCCAGTGGGCGCAATTACAGCCACAGGAGGACTTGCCCTTTTTCTTGTTTCGAAGCAACGATACGATGATCGCCGTAACGATGAGGACAAGCACAATGCATATTATAATGGTCGCAATATTATCAACAATCCACGCCGGCATAGCACAGACTCCTTTCCGCGTGATGAGAAATTGTAATTAACCCTTGACCTTGGTTGTCAGCTTCGTGGCTTCCTTGTAGGGACGGACAAGCATGTAGACCATCACGCCGAGAACGATGACGGCGGCGATCAGACCGATCACGCTTACCTCCCCCATGAAGAGCTGACCGAACTGGTTGATCATGAGCGCGATGCAGTAGGCAAAGCCGCACTGATAAGCGATTGCAAACCAGGTCCACTTTGCGCTGTTCATCTCGCGCTTGATCGCGCCGATGGCAGCGAAGCACGGAGCGCACAGGAGGTTGAAAACCAGGAACGAATAGCCGGTCACGCCGTTGAACACGGTTGCGAGGGTATCATAGACATTGCCGGCAGCGCCGTAGAGAATCCCCATCGTGCCGACGATATTTTCCTTTGCGACAAGTCCGGTGATGGAGGCGACGGTCGCTTCCCACTCGCCGAAGCCGAGGGGCTTGAAGATCCAAGCGATTGCCTTACCGACCTGTGCCAGCAGCGACTTATCAAGCTCTTCCTCGCTGAGCATCCGCAGAGCGCCGTCCACAACGCCGAAGTAGGAGGTAAACCAAACAACGATCGTGGACAGAAGGATGATCGTACCCGCCTTCTTGATGAAGGACCAGCCGCGCTCCCACATAGACCGCAGGACGTTGCCGACCGTGGGCAGGTGATACGCCGGAAGCTCCATAACGAACGGAGCGGGGTCGCCGGAGAACATCCTGGTCTTTTTCAGGATAATGCCGGAAACAATGATGGCAGCCATGCCGATGAAGTACGCGGAGGTTGCGACCCAAGCGGAGCCGCCGAAGATCGCGCCCGCGATCATTGCGATAAACGGAACCTTCGCGCCGCAGGGGATGAAGGTGGTCGTCATGATCGTCATACGACGGTCACGTTCGTTTTCGATCGTTCTGGAAGCCATGATGCCCGGGATGCCGCAGCCGGAGCCGATGAGCATGGGGATGAAGGACTTACCGGAAAGACCGAACTTGCGGAAGATACGGTCCAGTACGAACGCGATACGAGCCATATAGCCGCACGCCTCGAGGAACGCCAGCAGCAGGAACAGCACGAGCATCTGCGGCACAAAGCCCAAAACCGCGCCGACACCGGCAACAATACCGTCATTGATCAGACCGCTCAGCCATTGCGGAGCATTCGCAGCCTCAAGACCGTCGCCGACAAGGACCGGAATGCCCGGGACCCAAACGCCGTACTCTGCGGGATCCGGCTCGTCAAAGCCGTTATCGGTGAAGTACGCAACGGCATCGAGGTACGTCACCGGGCAGGTGCCGTCGTCCTCAAGCAGGTCTTCGGGGATTGCGGAATAGTAAACCGTCAGGTCGCCGGTTGCCAGCGTCTCCTCATCCACGACCTCGCAGGTCGCGGTATCGGAGGTCGGCTCAAACGCCTTCAGGTCAGCCAACGCAGCATCCGCATCGAAATTCTCGGCTTCAAGGTCGATGTCGGTAAAGGCGGATACCGCCTGCACAGCAGCGGTGTAATTATCGGAAGCCTCGCCGTACGCGCTCGAGCCGATGCCCAGCAGATGCCAGCCGTCGCCGAACACACCGTCATTCATCCAGTCGGTCGCCGCAGAGCCAACGGTAACCATTGAGAGATAATACACAAGGAACATAATCGCCGCAAAGATCGGCAGACCCAACCAGCGGTTGGTCACAACGCGGTCGATCTTATCGGAGGTCGTCAGCTTGCCCGCGTCCTTCTTCTTGTAGCAGGCCTTGAGGATCGAAGCAATGTAGACATAGCGTTCATTCGTGATGATGGACTCGGCGTCGTCGTCCATTTCCTTCTCCGCCGCCTTGATGTCGGTTTCGATATGGGCGAGGGTCGCCGGGTCGATCTTGAGCTGTTCGAGCACCTTGTCGTCGCGCTCAAAGATCTTGATCGCGTACCAGCGCTGCTGCTCCTCGGGAAGGTTATGTACCGCAGCCTCCTCGATGTGTGCAATGGCGTGCTCAACACAGCCGGAGAAGGTGTGCTGCGGAACGGTCTTGCCGTTCTGCGCGGCATCGATGGCAGCCTCGGCAGCCTCCATAATGCCCGTGCCCTTCAGCGCGGAGATTTCGATGATCTTGCAGCCGAGCTGACGGGACAGCTCGGCGGTGTTGATCTTGTCGCCGTTCTTCTTGACAATATCCATCATGTTGATGGCAATGACGACAGGAATTCCCAGCTCGGTAAGCTGCGTGGTCAGGTACAGGTTGCGTTCAAGGTTCGTGCCGTCGATGATGTTCAGGATCGCATCGGGGCGCTCGCCGATCAGATAGTTTCTTGCAACGACCTCTTCGAGTGTGTACGGAGACAGGGAGTAGATGCCGGGCAGGTCGGTGATGACCACGCCGTCATGCTTCTTCAGCTTGCCTTCCTTCTTCTCGACCGTGACACCGGGCCAGTTGCCGACGAATTGGTTGGAACCGGTCAGCGCGTTGAACAGGGTCGTTTTGCCGCTGTTGGGGTTGCCCGCAAGGGCAATGCGAAGTTCCATTATCAAAATCCTCTCTTTCCGCGATTAGCTTATACTAACCGCAAGCGATAAAATTACAAAGGTTATTCGACCTCGATCATGTCGGCGTCCGCTTTCCGCAGCGACAGCTCGTAGCCGCGAACCGTAACCTCGACGGGATCGCCCAGCGGAGCTACCTTGCGGATGTAGACCTCTACGCCTCTAGTCAAGCCCATATCCATGATGCGGCGCTTGACAGCACCCTCGCCGTGGAGCTTGACGACCTTGACCGTCTGCCCGACCGTCGCCTGTCTGAGTGTTTTCATACCATGTTTACCTCCCATTTATATCATAATTTTTCTTGACATTTCCTCGCTGATGGCAACGCGCGCCTCCTTAACGTTGACGATCACGTTTCCACCGAGACGGTTGACGATCGTAACCGTTCCGCCAACAACAAATCCAAGGTTTTCAAGATGCTTCTTTACCTCGGGCGTTCCGCCGATCCTGCGGATCGTGTTAGTCTCTCCGATGTCTGCCAAATTCAGCGGCATCATATACATCCCTCGTTTCTCGCATCAATTAGTTGCCGCTAACCAAAGCGGCAAGTAATCGGTTAGCTCTCGCTAACCCTGCCTCATAATACACAGCACACCAACAATTGTCAAGCGTTTTTCGAAATATTTTCTCAGTATTTTACAGTTTCGTCGTCTTTTACAATTAGTTAGGTATCGCTAACTATCATTTCCGTGCAAAATGACAATCGTCTCCCCTCGCCTGCCCGCGGTATCATACTGAAATCTGTTGAAAAGCTTGAAAAGCTTTTTTTATAGCGTCAAAGGCGCATCAGATTCTGCATGAGACGGCGCATCGTGCATTCGCATGATGCGAGTGTTGGGATTCTTGATGAAATAGTTTCATCAAAAATCCGTATCAGATGCTGCGCAAAAACAGCTCGGCAGTCTCGGGCAGTCGGACACCCTTTTTCCAAATCAGCATGGTCTGCGTTTCCAGCGCCGGCTCGTCGAGGGTCCGAAGCTCCAGCCCGTCGCAGAGCGTCTGCATGGACTGCGGGAAGATCGCCGTCGCCAGCCCCGCTCTGACCCAAAGCATCGCGTCGCGGGCATCATCGCAAATGCAGAACACCTCAGCGTGCAGCCCCTGCCGCCGAAATTCGCCCAAAATCAGCTCCTCATAGCGGCGGTACAAAATGAGCGGTCGGTTTTGCAGGGAGCGCAGCGTTGCGATCGTGCCCTCCGACGGGCAGCGTCCTGCGGGGGAAGCGGCGATCATCGGTTCGCTGCACAGAATTTTCGAATCCACACCCTCCGGGCGCAGCGGCGTTCTTGCGACCGAAATATCAATGATTCCGTCGAGCAGATATTGCAGCAGTGAGAAGGTCGCGGCGTCGCGCACCTCAAAGCTCACGTTCGGATAGACGCGGCTGAATTCGGAGATATAAGGTAATATGGTCGCCACGGTGCTGGAGGTGATGCCGAGGCGCAGGATATGCTTCTTCCCCGTCGCGGCGACCTCCTGCGCGGTCGAATGGGCATAGTCCAGCAGACGGGAGGCACGGTCATACAGCACCCGTCCCGCCTCAGTCAGCGAAACGCCGCGGCTCGTCCGCTCGAGCAGGCGGACATTCAGCTCCTCCTCCAACTGGCGGACCTGATAGCTCAGCGGCGGCTGCGAGATATTCAGCCGACGCGCCGCCTCGTGAAAACTCCCCATGTCCGCGATTTTGCAGAAATATTCCAGTTGCCGAAGCTCCATCCCCGCGCCCTCCGTTCGATACAAATTTTATATCACACGCCGATAAAAACAATATTTTCTATATTGATGATACTGTATTATACTATTGCTGTCAAGTACAATACGAGGTGTTCTCTATGCGAAATTTGGCTGTATATCTGAAGAAATATCGAAAGGAAAGCATTATCGCGCCGCTGTTCAAGCTGCTTGAGGCGCTGTTTGATCTTCTCGTCCCGCTGGTCGTTGCGAAGATGATCGACGCCAAGAGCGGCAGGGCCGTCGGGCTTTCCTTCGGCGTGCTGCTGCTGATGGCGGCGGTGGGACTGGGCTGCTGCATCGTGGCGCAGTATTACGCGGCGAAGGCGGCGACGGGCTGCGCGGGCGCACTGCGTCAGGCGCTGTTTGACCGCATTCAGTCGTTTTCCTTTACCGAGCTGGATCGGCTCGGCACCGACACGCTCATCACCCGTCTGTCCGACGACGTGAATCAGGTGCAGACGGGGCTGAACATGGGGCTTCGGCTGCTGCTGCGCAGTCCGTTCATCGTTCTCGGCTCCATGGTCATGGCATTCACCATCGACGTCCGCTGTGCGCTGATCTTCGCCGTCGCGATCCCGATTCTGTTTGCCGCTGTCTACCTCATCATGCAGGTCACCATTCCCCTGTTCGGCAAGGCGCAGTCCGCGCTCGACCGTGTGACGGCAATGACACGCGAGAATCTGACGGGTGTCCGCGTCATCCGCGCCTTCTGCCGCGAGCAGCAGGCAACGGAGGAATTCGACAAGAGCAGCCGTGCGCTGACGAAGCTGAATCTGTTCGTCGGCAGGATCTCGGCGCTCATGAATCCGCTGACCTATGTCCTCATCAATATCGCAGCGGTCGTTCTCATCCGTGTTGCGGGTGTGCGCGTCAATCTCGGTCAGCTCCGACAGGGCGAGGTCGTGGCGCTGTACAACTATATGCTTCAGATCACGGTGGAGCTGATTAAGCTTGCCTCGCTCATCATCACGCTGAATAAATCCGTTGCCTGTGCGAAGCGGGCTGCCGCCGTTTTGGAGGTCGAGCCGTCCATGGTCTACCCGACCGAGAGCGCCCAACCGCTTGCGAACGCGCCTGCGGTGGAGTTCCGCGACGTCACCTTCACCTATAGCAGCGCCGCCGCGCCGAGCCTGAGTAATATCAGCTTTTCGGCAGCGGCGGGGCAGACCGTCGGCAT
>URWG01000118.1 GCA_900551495.1 uncultured Eubacteriales bacterium | reverse complement strand
CATTGCTCAAGGTGTTTTCATGTTTCTCGTTGTTTAATTTACAAGGTACACCGCTCCCCGCTCTCGCGGACAGCTCGTATATAATACCACGCCCCCTCCCGTTTGTCAACTACTTTTTTCCCTTTTTTTCAGTTTTTTCTCAATTGCGGTCAAAAGTTGAGACGGCTGCTCACGAGGATGCCCGTTTCCTTGTTTTTAATTCGTCACTTTGCTCATTTTTTACCCTAAAAATTTGAGAGTTATCAACAAAATTTTTTAGACTGCCTCTTTTTTTTTAAAAAACTATTGTGTATGAAGCAAATTTTGTGTATGATTATAGCGTGCAGTAAAAGTGCTGCACGCTACCGGTATCCGCCGGCACTATATTCAAGGAGGAAAAATAATGAAAAAGATCTTAGCTCTCCTGCTGGTTCTCGCCATGGTCGCTTGCATTTTCGCAGGCTGCGGTGACGATGCCAACAAGGAAACCGAAGGCAACGATGTCGTCACCCCGACCGAGGACAACGGCGACGAGCCCGCTCCCACCGAGGACGACGGCGGCAGCGAAGGCAAAACCGTGAAGGTCGGTCTGATCTGCATCGGCGACGAGAACGACCTCGGCTACACCTACAACTTCATCCGCGGCAAGGAAGCTGCCACCGAAGCGCTCGCTAAGGAAGGCATCAATGTCGAGTGGATGGTCAAGTGGAACATCGGCGAAGACTCCAAGTGCGAAGAAGCCAACATTGAGCTTGCCGAAGCCGGCTGCCAGCTCATCATCAACAACTCCTTCGGTCATGAGCAGTTCATGCTCAAGGTCGCTCCCGACTATCCCGACATTCAGTTTGTCGGCTGCACCAACCAGGGCTCCTGGAACGACGGTCTTGAGAACACCCACAACGCTTTTGCCAATATCTACGAGGGCCGCTATCTTGCCGGCGTCGTTGCAGGCATGAAGCTGCAGGAAATGATCGACAACGGCGACATCACTGAGGATCAGGCTGTCATCGGCTACGTCGGCGCATTCTCCTTCGCAGAGGTTATCTCCGGCTTCACCTCTTACTTCCTCGGCGCTCGCAGCGTTTGCCCGAGCGTGACGATGAAGGTTCAGTTCGTCGGCTCCTGGTCCGACGCTACCGAGGAAGCCAACGCCGCCTCCGCTCTGTGCGACATGGGCTGCGTCCTCATCTCCCAGCACTCCGACAACACCACCCCGGCTACCGTTGCGCAGACCAAGGGTGCTTTCCACACCGGCTACAACAACGATATGACCGAGGTTGCTCCCGATGCTTCCCTCGTCGGCACCCGCATCGACTGGAGCGTCTACTTCACCGAGATCATCCGTGCGGTCGCTAACGGTGAAGAGTTCCCGCAGGATTGGTGCAAGGGCTACGGCGACGGCGCGGTCGTCCTGACCAAGCTCAACGAGGCCATCTGCGCCGAAGGCACTGCGGAGAAGCTGGCTGAGGTCGAGGCAAAGCTCGCTTCCGGCGAACTGCAGGTTTTCGATACCAGCACCTTCACCATCGAGGGCAAGGAACTGACCAATGCCTTCGCTCTGGATACCGACGGCGACTTCACTCCCGACTCCGAAGAGGCTGTCTTCGACGGCGCTTTCCACGAGTCCTACTTCCAGTCCGCTCCGTACTTCGCGCTGTCCATTGACGGCATCGAGTGGCTGAACTCCGCTTTCGGCTAAGCACATAGTTACTTATCACAGGGTCGCTTCGGCGGCCCTGCTTTTTATTTGCAAGCGGCACTTTTCCCTCCTGCAATTCTCAAAAAATTTTAGGAAGCCAAAAATTTTATTTTTTTCACAAATTTTGACTGAATATTTTTGTATTTTTAACCAAAGGGTTTTTATTTACATTGGTTTCGACTTGTGCTAAAATAGGTTCAGAGTAATATCCGCAGAATTCTGCGGCGCAGAAAGGATGACAGCCTTGGATCCCGTTTACGCAATCGAACTGAAACACATTACCAAGCGGTTCGGCAGTGTGGTCGCCAACAACGACATCAGTCTGGGCTTGCGGCGCGGCGAGATTCTCTCCCTGCTGGGCGAGAACGGCAGCGGCAAAACCACATTGATGAATATGCTTGCAGGCATTTATCTGCCGGATGAGGGTGAGATTCTTGCCGACGGTAAGCCGATCACCATTCACTCTCCGAAGGATGCCTATGCGCACGGCATCGGCATGATCCACCAGCACTACAAGCTCGTGGACGTGTTCACCGCGGCGGAAAATATTGTCCTCGGTCTCCACGAGGGGCGCCGTTTGGACATGAAGGCGATCAACGCGAAGGTCAAGGAGATCTGTGACCGTTACGGCTTTGACATTGACCCGACGCAGAAGATCTACGATATGTCGGTTTCGCAGAAGCAGACCGTCGAGATCGTCAAGGTACTTTATCGCGGTGCCGACATTCTGATCCTTGACGAGCCGACCGCCGTTCTGACGCCGCAGGAGACGGACAAGCTGTTCGCCGTGCTGCGGAATATGCGCGAGGACAACAAGGCAATCATCATCATCACCCATAAGCTCAACGAGGTCATGGCGCTCTCCGACAAGGTCGCCGTCCTCCGCAAGGGACAGTACATCGGCACCGTCAACACCGCCGAGACCAACCCGCAGGCGCTGACGGACATGATGGTCGGTCACGCGGTCACGCTGAATATCGACCGTCCGAAGTATGACAACCCCGTCAAGAAGCTCGAGGTCAAGGACCTGACCGTTTATGACGCCGAGGGCGTCAGCCGTTTGGACCATGTCAGCTTTACCGCAATGGGCGGCGAGATTCTCGGTATCGCGGGTGTCGCCGGTTCCGGTCAGAAAGAGCTGCTGGAGGCAATTGCCGGTCTTTACCCCATCGCGGAAGGCTCCATCGTCCACTCCCCCGAGGTCGGCGTGGACAACGAGCTGGTCGGCAAAACGCCGAAGCAAATCAAGAAATCGGGCGTCGCGCTGGCGTTCGTGCCGGAGGACCGCCTTGGCATGGGGCTTGTCGGCTCGATGGGCATGACCGGCAACATGATGCTGCGCAGCTGGCGCTCCGGTCGCGGTCTTTTCGTCAACCGCAAGAAGCCAGAGGCGCTTGCGCAGAAGATTTGGAACGATCTTGAGGTCGTCACCCCCGGTACGGATTTCCCCGTCCGTCGGATGTCGGGCGGCAACGTGCAGAAGGTGCTCGTCGGTCGTGAGATCGCATCCGAGCCCACCGTTCTGATGACCGCCTATGCCGTTCGCGGCTTGGACATCAATACATCCTATACTATTTATAATCTGCTCACGGATCAGAAGATGAAGGGTGTCGCCGTCGTGTATGTCGGCGAGGACCTGGACGTGCTTCTGGAGCTGTGCGACCGAATTCTTGTTCTTTGCGCGGGCAAGGTCAGCGGCATTGTCGATGCCCGTACCGCCACCAAGGAAGAGATCGGTCTGCTGATGACGAGCGTCGGCGGGAAGGAGGCAGTAAAATGAAAGAGAATAAAATGCCCCTGATCCGACTGGCAAAACGCGGTGTTATGCCGCAGAGCCGCATCTGGGCGATCCGCCTCGGCTCCATTCTTGTCGCGCTGCTGCTCGGCTCGATTGCAATTGCCATTACGGGCAACAATCCCATCAGCGCCTATGCGACCATGATCACCGGCTCGCTCGGCAAAAAAACCGCTATTCGTCAGACCGTAAAGATCGCCGTTCCGCTGCTCGGCTGTGCGCTTGCCATTGCGCCCTGCTTCAAGATGCGCTTTTGGAACATCGGTGCCGAGGGTCAGATCACTGCGGGCGCGATCGCAGCCACCTATTTCGCTCTGTTTTGGTCGGACAAGCTGCCCTCCGTGGTGCTGCTGATCGTCATGGCGCTGGCTGCCGCGCTTGCGGGCGGTATTTGGGGTCTGATTCCCGCCTTCTTCAAGGCAAAGTGGAACACCAACGAAACGCTCTTCACCCTGATGATGAACTACATCATCATCGGTATTGTCTCGTGGCTGCAGGGCGGTCCGTGGGAGGGTCGCCCCGGCTCGCAGATCATCCCGCAGTTTGACAACGCCGCCTGCCTGCCGAAGGTCCTCGGCGTCCACTGCGGCTGGATCATCGTGCTGCTGCTGGTCGTGTTCATGTTCATCTATATGCGCTACTCCAAGCACGGCTACGAGATCGCCGTCATCGGTGACTCGATGAACACCGCGCGCTATGCCGGTATGAACGTCGGCTTTATCATGATGCGCACCATGTTCCTCTCCGGCGCCATCAGCGGCTTGGTCGGCTTCATCGTTGCCTCCGGCGCAAACGGCACGCTTTATAACGGTGTCGCGGACGGCGTCGGCTTCACCTCCATCACCGTCGCATGGCTCAGCCAGCTCAACGCCTTCGCCATGATCGCCATTTCCATGATGCTGGCGGTCCTGACCAAGGGTGCGGAAACGCTGCAAACCGCGCTGAACGTCCCCGCTTCTATCTCGGACATCATCATCGGTCTGCTGCTGTTCTGTATGCTCGGCTGTGAGTTCTTCATCAACTACCGCATGATCTTCCGCTCCAAGAAAGCCGCAAAGGAGGCTGCTGCGAAATGAATGAATTTCTGACCCTGTTTATCGCGCTGCTGGTCGCAGCCATCACTTACGGCACGCCCCTGCTGTTCGGTACGCTCGGCGAGATCCTGACGGAAAAGTCCGGCAACCTGAACCTCGGCGTTGAGGGCATCCTGTTCATGGGCGGTGCCGTCGGTTTGGGCGGCGTGTTCTACTATGAAAAGCTCGCCTCCTCTCCCAACGGCTATGTCGCGATCCTGATCGCCATTCTGTGCGCCTTTATCGCCGGTGCGCTCGCCTCGCTGATCTTCAGCTTCATCACCATCACCCTCCGCGCGAATCAGAACGTTACCGGTCTCGCGCTGTCCATCTTCGGCACGGGCGTCGGTCAGTTCATCGGCGAATTCATGCGCGTGAGCGAGGGCGGCTATGTCGCCATCGGCAATGAGCTGAAGAGCTTCTTCATCGCCTCGCCGTTCCCGTCCTTCCTGCAGAAGATCCCGTATGTCGGAACACTTCTGTTCGGCAACAGCTTCTTCTTCTATCTTGGACTGTTGCTTGCCGTCTTCCTGTTCTGGTATCTGAACAAGAGCCGCTCCGGTCTGCACCTGCGCTCGGTCGGCGAATCTCCCGCCACGGCGGATGCAGCGGGTATCAACGTTTCGCGCTTTAAGTACCTCGCGACCGTCATCGGCGGCGGTATCTCCGCGATCGGCGGCATGGTCTATATCACCACCATCGCCGGCTGCGTTTGGAACCACGAGGGTCTGTCCGGTGTCGGTTGGCTGGCTGTTGCACTCGTCATCTTCTGTATGTGGCGTCCGCTGTCCGCGATTTGGGGCTCGGTGCTGTTCGGCGCACTGATGATCCTGTACCTCCGTCTCCAAATCTCCTGGATCCCGACCCAGCTTTACAAGATTCTGCCCTATGTCGTTACGGTCATCGTGCTGGTCATCTCCAGTATGCGTAACAACAAGGAAAAGCAGCCGCCCGAGGCGTTGGGTCTTTCCTACTTCCGCGAGGATCGCTGAAGCGTTTGTTCCTGAATTTCTTCGTTCCGTTGCAGGGTCATAGCTCTGCAACGGAACTTTTTGTATTTTTTTGCGTTTTTCTCTTGTAATACAAGGGGGAAGCGAGTATAATATACAGAAAAATTACCGGAGCGGTAACTTGTGATACCAGAATCTGTTAAAAAGCTTGAAAAGCTTTTTATAGCGCCAAAGGCGCGTC
>URWG01000117.1 GCA_900551495.1 uncultured Eubacteriales bacterium | reverse complement strand
CCCGAATCCGCCTTCCTCTTTGTCGGCACGATCGACGAGGCGGTCGAGAAGGCGAAGGGTGCGGCAAAATGAGCGCCTTTCGTTTGCAGATCGTCACGCCGGACGGCAGCCTCTTTGACGGCGAGGCGGAGGCGCTCCGTTTGCGCACGACCGAGGGCTACGTCAGCATCCGTGCAGGTCACGCGGACTACCTTGCCGTGCTGGACATCGGCGTCGTTACCGTGACGGAAAACGGCACGGCGCGGGATGCAGCCTGCGGCGGCGGGTTTTTGAGCGTGGAAAAGGGCGAGGTGCGTCTCGTCGCCACCACCTTTGAGTATGCCGAGGCGATCGACGTCGAGCGTGCCAAGGCTGCCGAGGAGCGGGCGAGAGAGCGTCTTGCCGCCGCGCAGGACGAGAAGGACATTGCGCTGGCGCGTGTCAAGCTGGCGCGGGCGCTGAACCGCCAAAAGGTCGCCGCACAATAAACTGTTTTGTCATAAACGCCGTGGTCGGGGGTCGAACCCGCCACGGCGTTTTATCGTTTTAACTTGCAGCTATTGACAATTCTGATTTCTATGATATGCTGTAATAAACAGGTTATGACAGAATTGATGGATTGAACGGGAGGGCGCTTGCCGATGAAACGCCGCAAATTGATTTTGTTTTCCCTCTTATCGCTCGGTCTGATTGCCGCTTTTCTTGTCGGCTGCGCTTCGGCACCGACCCAAACGGAGGGCGTCGCGCCGACCACCGGGGCGGCGACCGAGGTCATCCCGCCGCAGGAGCTGGTCTTTAACGGCGTCTCCTATCCCACGGACATCACGGCGCTGACCGTCGGACCGTACGGCTTGGAGCAGCTGCAATGGGCAACGGCGCTGACGGAGCTGGAGTATATCGGCGACGCGCCCGAAGGCTGGGACTTCCTCGCGTGGCTGCCGACGCTCACGCGGCTGACAGTTCACCTTTCCGCAGGGGAGACGACCGATCTTCGACTTGACGGCTATGAGCTGCCCGCGCTGGAAACGCTGGAGATTGACGCGGAGTGTCCCATTGGCACGCTGACCCTTCCGAGCGCCGCGCCGACGGACTGCTCAATTCGCCTTTCCGCCGTCACACGGGCGGACACCTCTGCCGCCGAGATCGACAGGCTTTTCCTCTCCCTCCCCGACGCGCCGAAGGAGCTGACGCTCGGACAGGTATCGGCGCTGACGTGCGACGGCTTTGCTCCGACGCCCGACGCCTTGGAGGGCGCGGTCGGTCTGCGGGAGCTGACGCTTGATACGGCGCAGCCGCTCGATTTTTTGGCGGCGCTTTCCGCGTTGGAAAAATTGTCTCTTTACGGCATCGGGTGGAACCTCTCACCACTGCGGAATACGACGATTTCCGTGCTCGTTGTGCCGAACTGCGACGCCGAAGCGCTTACGGCACTTGACGGCATGACCTCGCTGCGGTCGCTGCAAATTTCCGACGCCTGCGTGACCGACCTTTCGGCAATTTCCGCGCTTCCGCGCTTGGAAACACTGGCGATTTCGGTCGATGACGCACAGCCGAGCGACCTTCCGTTTGCCGTGCCGCTGATCGCCGACGACGCCGATACGCTTGAGCTGTTGGAAACCCCGCTGCCGAAGGAACAGCTTACCGCCTTCTTAGAGCAGGGTGGGACGCTTCTGCTCCTGCCCGATCACAACCGATAGCACACAAAAACGCCCCCGTCCCTGCGGCTTAAACGCAGAGACGGGGGCTTTTCGACACGCGGAATGTGCCGGAGGGGATCAAAAACCCTCCGGCACATGATTCTTTACTTTTCCTTCGCGTAGGCGACAACGATACGGCGATGCGGCTCGGTGCCGGTGGAGAAGGTCGTTACCTCGGGATACTCCTGCAGCGCGGCATGGATGATGTGGCGTTCGTAGGCGTTCATCGGCTCGAGGGTGAAGTTGCGGTGGTACTTGACCGCCTTACCTGCCATCTTACGGGCAAGCTGGCGAAGGGCTTCCTCGCGCTTACGGCGATAGTCGCCGGCATCCACGCTGATGCGCAGGCGCGTCTCGCGGTCGCGGTTGACGGCATAGCCGGTGAGGTACTGGATGGCGTCGAGCGTATCGCCGCGGCGACCGATCAGCAGACCGGAATCCCCACCCACGAGGTCGGCGCGATAGCTGTCCTCGTCGTCCATGCGGTAAGCGTGCGGCACGGCGTCGGAGCCCATATGGGTCAGCAGACCCTTGAGGAAGGTTTCGATCTGCTCCTCAACGCTGCCGGGCGCGGCGGGCGCGTAGGTCTTCGGCTCGACGGCGACCTGCGGCTCAACGGGCTTGGCAGGCTTCTTCTGCTCGGGCTTCGGGCGGGCGGGGCGCTCCGAACGCTCGGGACGCTGCTCGGGGCGGCGCTCCTTCTTGGGCTGCTCGGGACGCTTTTTCTGCTCGGGCTGCTCAATCTTCTTGCCCGGGCGGGAGATGATGCTCGGCGTCGGCTCGGGACGCTCCTTCGGCTTCGAGCGGGAAGCGGAGGACAGCGCGGTTTTGGGCGCGGACGGCTCATCGGGCGCCTGATAGGTCACCTTGACCTCCGCCGGAGAAGCACCGATGCCCAAAAAGCCGGAACGGGCGTTCTTCAGGACCTCGACGCTCACGCTGTCGCGGTCCATCCGAAGCTGCGACAGCGCGGCTTCAATGGCAAGCTCAATGGTCTTGCCGGTGGTAACAATTGATTTTTCCATGTTTTCTCCTTATTGCTCGTCCGAATAGCGGTCCGCGCGATAGGCTCTGCCGCGGGCGTAGGGACGATTCTCCTCACCGCCGGAAGGCTGGTCGGAGGTCTCCGACTCCTCGCTGTCGGCGGTACGTTTTTTCGCAAATTCCTTTGCCGCAGCCTCACGCTCCTGCTTCTCGCGGAGCTGCTGCTTCTTCTTGCTGGTGTTTTCGACGATTCCGTCGGGGTTGGCACTGCGCTTTGCGGCGCGGATGCGTTCCTTTTCGGCTTCCTCGGCAGCACGCTCGGCAGCCTTCTGACGCTTGACCTCGTCCTCGGCGTCATAGATCTTGCGGTAATGACGGGTGAGGAAGTAGTCCTGCACGATGCCGAACACGGACTGCGCGATCCAGTAAATGGAGATACCGAGCGGCATGATAAAGCCGAACCACACCGAAACGAGCGGCATGATGAGGTTCATCGCCTTGCCGGTGGACTGCGCGGAGGCAACGGCTGCCTCGTCCTTTTCGCCCTTGTCGTTCTTGATGACGGTGTTGTTCATCTTTTGGCTGATGAACATGGCAAGGTAGTTCAGTCCGCCGGAGACCAGCGGGATCAGCGCGCCGCCGATCTCGCTCCAGCCCGACGCCTTCCAGATCTGCCAGTTCGGGGTCTGACCGAGGTCGATGCCGAGGAAGGAGAAATTGATGGACATCGACTTCACAATGTCGGCAAACTGCCCCATATTCTGCGCGGCGGAATACTGCCAGTAGTAGTTGAGCTTGTCGATCTCGACATTTTGCATCTTCGCGACGACCTCCTTGATGGCGGTAACGGTCGCCTCGTCAAGGTGGAGCAGGTACGTCAGCGGCTCGCGGATGACATTGTACAGCGGAATGAGCAGCAGCAGCGGCAGGAAGCCCCAAAGACAGCCGCCCATCATGCTGACGCCTTCCTCTTTATAAAGCTTACTGACCTCCTGCTGATACTTCTGCTTATCGTCGCCGCAGGCAAGCTCGATCTGCTTGATTTTCGGCTGAAGTCGGGAGGTTTTCATCATCGACTTTTTGCTCTTTGCGCTCAGCGGGAGCAGGAGCAGCTTCACCGCGAGGGAGAACAGGATCAGCGCAAGACCGTAGTTGTCAAAGAAGTTGTAGAAAAACTCCAAAACGTAGCCAAAGGGGATCTGAATGAACGGAATATTGAACATTGACATTCTCCTCTTTTGTGGGTGGCGCATCTGCGCCGAATCGGGTCACGGCACGGGGTCGTAACTATCGCCGTGGTTGAATGGGTTGCACCGCAGCAGGCGCTTGAATGTCAGCCAGCTTCCCTTTGCTGCGCCGTATTTCTCGATTGCCTCGATACCATACTCCGAGCAGGTGGGGATAAAGCGGCATTTGCCCGGGAA
This sequence comes from uncultured Eubacteriales bacterium, assembly GCA_900551495.1. GTDB lineage: Bacteria > Bacillota > Clostridia > Oscillospirales > Oscillospiraceae > JAZOXB01. Next base: position 1,743 of record URWG01000117.1, on the reverse strand, counting down.
GGCGGGGGAAATATGCCGCCGGTAAAATCGAATCAGTCGGAGCAGCAGCCGTTTCATTGCGGGGCATCCTCCGTCAGCTCCAAGCGGCGCAGCAGCGACAGCAGCGCCTTGGTCAGCGCGGCGCAATCCGTCTCCAGCGCGGCGGAACGGACGACGACAACGATGTCATAGCCCGCCTTTGCCTCGTTCAGACGGTAGATCTCGCGCAGACGGCGGCGAATGCGGTTACGCACCACGGCGTGCCCGAGCTTGGTGCTGACAGTGAAGCCCAGTCGGGTCACCTCCAGCCCGTTGCGGCGGCAGTAGACCACCAGCCAGCGGTTTGCAGCGGAGGCACCGCGATGATACAGACGGCGAAACGCCGAATTATCCTTCAACGAAACGGTGTGCAGCATGAACAGGGAACCTCCCGACGGCAGGCAGATTGAGACGGCAGGGACGATCGGCACGCAGCGGTGCCGCCCGCCCTCCCCGCTCGGATGCAGCAAAAAGGGCGAACAGAGATTCCTCCATTCGCCCTCTGACTTGACATTCCGGCAGTACGGTGCGGTCACGTTTCCTTAGGCGGACAGGACAGCTCTGCCTTTCGCACGGCGGCGGGCAAGCACCTTGCGGCCGTTGGCGGTAGCCATTCTCTTACGGAAACCGTGAACCTTTGCGCGGTGACGCTTTCTGGGTTGATAGGTACGCAGCATCTTCGTGTACACCTCCTGTTAGATTATGCTCAACGGCAAAGCCGTAGCAATCAAAAAATGTTGCACATAGTCATGCAAATGGTATTATACCGCAAGAGGTGCATAAAAGTCAACCGAAAAATGCGGAAATCTGCTCAAACTCGGAAAATTGTGCCGCAGCGTGGGTTTTGCCACAACATATGGGCTTTTCAGGCGCCGTAAAAGTTCGGGACATTTGTCCTTGGCACGGCGGAGGGCAGCCGTTAAAATGGAATCGTGGACGCAGCAATTCAAGCGTCCGCGCCGAACGAAAGCTCCGCAAGGGGTATTTTCGAAAAGATTTTGGAGGTAAGAAAATGAAAAAACTGTTAGCGCTCCTGCTCGCGGTTGCAATGCTTGCCTGCCTGTTCGCAGGCTGCAAGGGCAACACCGAGGAAACCGACGCCCCGACCGACGAGGTCACCGAGGCTCCGACCGACGAAGTCACCGAAGCACCCACCGACGAGCCCGCTCCCGCTGCGGAATGGCGCGTCGCGATGATCACCGACTACGGCGACATCACCGACCAGTCCTTCAACCAGACCACCTACGAAGCCGGTAAGGCATGGTGCGAAGAGCGCGGCATCGACTTCACCTACTACAAGCCCACCGGCGACTCCACCGCCGAGCGTGTTGCCATGATCGACGCCGCTGTTGCGGACGGCTACAACGTCCTGCTGATGCCCGGCTTCGCCTTTGCCGACACCGTGAAGGAGACCGCCGAGCTGTATCCCGATGTGAAGTACATCGTCCTTGACGTCGGCGCCGGCGACTACGGCGACTACGTCCTGCCCGAGAATGTCTACTCCGCCGTTTATCAGGAGCAGTATCCCGGCTACATGGCGGGCTACGCTGCGGTGAAGCTCGGCTATACCAAGCTCGGCTTCCTCGGCGGCATGGCGGTTCCCGCTGTTATCCGTTACGGCTACGGCTGGCTCCAGGGCGCGCGCGACGCTGCCAAGGAACTCGGCGTGGAAGTTGCGTGCAACTACACCTACGCCGGTCAGTTCAATCCGGACGCTTCCATCAC
>URWG01000116.1 GCA_900551495.1 uncultured Eubacteriales bacterium | reverse complement strand
CCAGCCGATAAGCCTTATTTCAAGCTGTTTTCGGGCATAGAAAAAGTCCACCGTAATTCTATCAAAATTACGGTGGACTTCTGGTGGAGGTGGGGGGAGTTGAACCCCCGTCCGAAAACAGCTTGACAGGAACTTCTCCGAGCGCAGTTTGTTCTTTACATTCCCTCACTCCGACGGGAACAAACACCCTGCGGAGCTTGGTAGCTTCATTGATGCATGGTACGGGCAAAGCTTACCGCACGCACGTTCTCCACTAAAATCACACCCGAGCCCGACTCGTGGACCTTTCGGGGCGGACGGCTGCTAATTAAGCAGCGAGAGCGTACTGATTGTTGTCAGTTAATTTTTAGAAAGTTGCCCGTTTTATCGTGGTCAGGCGCCACGGCTCGCTATTCCTGCCTCACTGCCCCCGTCGAAACCGGTACACCCCCGTATTACGGAGCTGCGATTTGTCATTGCGAGGAGGGCGCAGCGCGACGCGGCAATCTCGTAAAATCGGTCTGCCTTCCGTTGAGATTGCCACGCCTTGCTTCGCAAGTCTCGCAATGACAGCTTTCGCCGCCGATTTATGGGTTTATCAACGGAATCAGAAGCGTCCGTAGGGGTCCTTGAGCTTCTTCGGCTCGGGATAAGTCTCGCCCTTGGTATCGACGCGGACGGACTTCATCTTCTGCTCGGTCTCGGGGCGGTCATTGCGGTCGGTCTTGACCTTGCAGATCGCATCGACGACCTCCATACCGCTGAGCACCTTGCCGAAGGCGGCGTACTGCTTATCCAGATGGGGCGCGTCCTGGTGCATGATAAAAAACTGAGAGCCTGCGGAATTCGGCGACTGTGCCCGCGCCATGGACAGGACGCCGCGCTTGTGCTTGAGCTTATTGTCCACGCCGTTAAACAGGAACTCGCCCTTGATGCAGTAGCCGGGACCGCCCATGCCCGTGCCCTCGGGGCAGCCGCCCTGGATCATAAAGCCGGGAATGACGCGGTGGAAGATCAGCCCGTCATAGAAGCCCGCGTTTGCCAGCGCGACGAAGTTATACACACTCTGCGGCGCGACATCGGGGTACAGCTCGGCGGTGATGATGCCGCCGTTTTCCATCTCGATGGTAACAATGGGATTTTCCATCAATGATTCCTCTCTTTCATTGCGCGGTCCATTTGACGGCGCGCATCCTTATTAGCGGCATCCTGCCGCTTATCATACAGCTTTTTGCCCTTGCACAGCGCAACCTCGACCTTGACCCGCGCGTTCTTGAAATACACGGAGAGGGGAATGATCGCGTAGCCGTCCAGCTTCACCTTGGAAAACAGGCGGGCGATCTCGCGCTTGTGCATCAGCAGACGGCGCGGACGCACGGGGTCTTTGTTGAAGATGTTGCCCTGTTCATACGGGCTGATGTGGAGCTGGCGGATCCAAAGCTCGCCGTCCTTGACCTGGCACCATGCGTCCTTCAGATTCAGCGTGCCGAGACGGATGGACTTGACCTCGGTGCCGGACAGCTCAATGCCCGCCTCAAACCGCTCCTCGACAAAGTATTCGTGGAACGCTTTTTGATTTTTTGCCATGACCTTTACGCCATCCATGCCGCTCACCGCCTTTTCTGTTTTATTATACCATATCTGTCAAGACGGTTATTCGTCGAACAGCCACGTCTCCAGCGCGGAAACGGAGGTAAAATAGCGCGTGCTGTTTTCCCGCATATATTTGATGATCTCGGGGTCGGTGTGCGACCAGCCCGCGCAGGCAAAATCAACACCGGCGGCGTGCGCCATGTCATTGCCGTTTTTCATATCGTCAACCATCAAAAGCTCGTTCGGTCGGAGGTCGTAGCGCCGCATGATGTCCAGCAGAGCGAAGGGAGCGGGCTTGCGCTGCTCCGGCGGAAGGTCGAAGGAATAAATTTGCTCCGGCGCGAAGCCGAAGTTGGCGCGGTAGTCCCGCGTGATATTCTCCACGCCCGAGTGCGACGAGACGCAGACAATGCCGCCCGCCTCCCGAAAGCGCCGCAGCAGACGCTCAAAGCCCTCGTAGGCAGGGGGAATATGCGTCCGCACATAGACCTTCCAGTATTCGTACTGGTCCTGAATTTCCGCCTCCGTCAGCCCCAGACCGAGGCGGCACATCCCCGTAAAATTGTGCAGGAAGCACAGCCGCGTGAAATCGTCAAAGGAAATATCGCGCTCGGGATGGTTCTGATGCAGCCGTTCGATGAGCGCGGGATAGTTGACGGTCTGCGCGCTGCGGACGACGGTATCATCGTGATCCAGCACAAGGCAACGGTATTTCATAGGCACCTCCGCGATTTTTCTGCGGTCATCATAACAAAAATTCGGCGGCATTGCAAGCGGTTGTACGAAATTTCCTCTTGATATTCGAACAAATGTTTGATACAATAGCAGTGTCGGAGGTGAGGACAGTGAATCAACAGATTGAGATGATTTCCGTCTGCGCAACGGACGGGACGCTGACTCCGCTGCGCTTTCGGGTGGAGGACGAGGCGCATTGCCTGCAAACCGTCCCGATCCTGAGAACGGAATCCTATAAAACCATTCAATACGCGGGCGTAGACGCGATCCAATATCTCTGCAAGGCGACGCTGGAGGGCAGAGAGCGGCTGTTGGAGCTGCGCTATACCGTCCGCACGCACCGCTGGTCGCTGTTTCGGGTGGTGTACTGATGGAGCGCGTGATCTTTCATGTCGATGTCAACAGCGCTTTTTTGTCGTGGTCCGCGGCATACCGGCTGTGCGTCCTCGGCGAGACGCTCGACCTGCGCGAAATTCCGTCCGCCGTGGCGGGCGATCGGGAGACGCGGCAGGGCGTCATCCTTGCAAAAAGCCAGCCCGCGAAAAAATGCGGTGTGCAGACGGGAGAGCCGATCTATCGGGCGCTGCAAAAATGCCCGAATCTGAAGCTCGTCCCGCCCGATTACGGGATGTATGTGGAGGCGTCGCGGCACTTTACCGCGCTCTTGCGGCAGGTCGCGCCCGTGGTGGAGCAGTATTCCATCGATGAGGCGTGGGCGGATATGAGCGGTACCGAGGGGCTTTACGGGTCGCCGGTCGCGGCGGCGGAAATGCTGCGGCAGAAAATTTCTGACGAGCTGGGCTTTACGGTGAACATCGGCATTTCCAGCAATAAGCTGCTGGCAAAAATGGCAGGGGACTTCGAAAAGCCGAATAAGGTCCACACGCTGTTTCCGTGGGAGATCGAGCGGAAGCTCTGGACGCTGCCCGTCCGTGAGCTGTTTATGGTCGGCGCGGCGACGGAGCGGAAGCTGCACCTTTTGGGGATCGACACGATCGGTCAACTGGCCCATGCCGACCCCGATATGCTGGTCAGGAAGCTCGGCAAGCCCGGGCTGATGCTTTGGCACTCGGCGAACGGGCGCTACAGTGACATTTTGCAGCCCGTGCCGGACGCCAACAAGGGCTACAGCAACGCCACGACGCTGGCACAGGATGTGACCGACGCCGCCCATGCGTATCGGGTGCTGCTTTCGCTCTGCGAGACGGTGGCGATGCGGATGCGGCGGGACGGCGTTTCCGCACGGCGTGTGGCGGTGCATCTGCGGACGGCGGAATTCGTCGATTTTTCGCACCAAACGACCCTGCAAAACATTACCGACAGCACCGAGGAACTGTTTCACACTGCCTGCCGCGTGTTCGATGCGGCGTGGGACGGAAAGACCCCGCTGCGGCAGCTCGGCGTTCAGGTCTCGCGGCTGGAGGAGCGCGGGGCGCGGCAGTACGATCTTTTTTCCGTTGCCGAGGGCGGCAGCTATGAACGCCGCGCCAAGCTGGACAATACCGTGGACGACCTGCGCGAAAAATACGGAGAGGGTATCGTTCGCCGTGCGCGGTTCGTCGGCGAGGAGGTCGTGCTGGCGGGTGGACTTTCCAAGGAGCGCCGCACGGGTATCACCAAACCGGTCTGAGAAATTCCCGCTGACTCTGTGGATATTGTCCGTTTGTGCCGCAGCCGAAGTGCACGGAAATAGGTCGGCGGGCGGCTTGCACAGTGCGGTTGAATGTGCTATAATACACAAGATACAAGCAATAATTGCCCGACGCGGCGCATAGACTGCTGCGGGGGTGTTGTCATGTCCAAATGGAGAACCTACGGTCTGATTTGTCTGCTGCTGTGCGCGGCGGCGATCGTTTCCGCGCTGGGGCTGTCAAAGGCAGGCTCGGCGCTTCATGCCGCACTGACCTATGAGCCGCCCGTAACCGTTGTGATCGACGCGGGACACGGCGGGGAGGACGGCGGCGCGATCTCCGTGACCGGTGTACACGAGAGCAAGCTCAATTTGGAAATCGCGTTGCGGCTGAACGACCTGCTGCATCTGTTCGGCGTTCGGACGGCGATGATCCGCACGGAGGACGTCAGCGTCTACACCGAGGGCAGCACCATTGCGCAGAAAAAAGTCTCGGATATTCGCCGCCGCGTGGAGCTTGTGCGGCAGACCGAGAAGCCGCTGCTGGTCAGTATCCATCAGAACCAATTTCAGGAGTCGAAATATCGCGGCGCGCAGGTGTTTTATGCACAGACGGACGGCAGTCAGACGCTTGCCGAACGGTTGCAGGAGCAGCTTGCCGCGCAGGTCGATCCGAATAACCACCGCGCCTGCAAGCGGGCGAGGGACATTTACCTGATGGAGCACGTCTCCTGCACGGCGGTGCTGGTGGAGTGCGGCTTTTTGTCCAACCCTGCGGAGGAAGCGCTGCTGCGGGACGCGGACTATCAAAAGAAGCTGGCGGCAGCCGTCGCCTGTACCATTTTTTCCTACACGGAGGAAGCGAATGAAGCCTAAAACCGTTTTTTTATGCACAAACTGCGGTAACGAAAGCCCGCGCTGGTCGGGACAGTGCCCCGTGTGCAAGCAATGGAACACGCTGGAGGAGTACACTCCGCCGACAGCCGTCAAGGGAAGCGGCACGCGCTCGGCGGCTGCCCGCGTGACTGCGGCGCGACCGAAGCGGCTGAGATTCGGTCGGACGAGGCGCTGCGCTTTTCCACAGGGCTGGGTGAGCTGGATCGTGTGCTCGGCGGCGGTGCGGTGCGCGGCTCGCTGGTTCTGTTCAGCGGCGCACCGGGCATCGGCAAATCGACCCTCCTTCTGCAAATTTGCAGCAGGATCGGCAAGACGCAGACCATCCTCTATGTCTCCGGCGAGGAGAGCGAGAGTCAGCTCAAGCTCCGTGCAGAGCGGCTGGGTGTCGGCGTGCGGTCGCTGCTGTTTCTCTGCGAGACGAATTTGGAAGCCATCCTTAGCGTCTGCGACGAGGTACAGCCGGACCTGCTGATTGTGGATTCCGTGCAGACGCTCTACACCGAGGAAAAGCCCGCCGGTGCAGGCTCCGTCACGCAGGTGAAGGACTGCACGCTGCGGCTGATGCAATATTGCAAGAGCGGCGGCACGACGGTGTTTGTCGTTGGGCATATCAATAAGGAGGGCGCGATCGCGGGTCCGAAGGTGCTTGAGCACATGGTGGACAGCGTGCTGTATTTTGAGGGCGAGAGTCAGACATCGTACCGTCTGCTGCGGGCGGCAAAGAACCGCTTCGGCTCGACCAATGAGATCGGCGTGTTTGAGATGGACGAGCGCGGGCTGACCGAGGTGCCCAACCCGTCGGAAATGCTGCTCTCCGGACGACCGATGGGGACGCCGGGGACCTGCGTCGCCTGTGCGATGGAGGGAACGCGACCGATACTGGCGGAGATTCAGGCGCTGGTGTCGCCGTCTGCTCTGGCATCGCCGAGACGTACAAGCAACGGCTTGGACTATAATCGCGCCGCCATGCTTTTGGCGGTTTTGGAAAAGCGCGGCGGGGTGCGCCTGTCGAATGCCGACGTTTATATGAACGTCGTCGGCGGGCTGCGGCTGGACGAGCCGGCGGCGGATAT
>URWG01000115.1 GCA_900551495.1 uncultured Eubacteriales bacterium | reverse complement strand
GGGCCCCAACCGCCGCTCCACGGCTTTTGCTTTTCCTCCTCGATCGGCTCTGCGGTACGAACCGTCTCCGCCGGCGACTTGCCCAGCAGCTCATCGACCGAAATGCCGAACAGCGCCGCCAGCTCCGGCAGAATGGAAATATCCGGACAGGACAGGTCGTTTTCCCATTTGCTGACCGCCTGCGCGCTGACACCCATGCGAGCGGCGAGCTGCTCCTGTGTCATGCCGAGACGTTTGCGGTGATATTTGATGCGCCCGCCGATGGTTGTTTGATTCATAATTGAATTACCTCCGTTTCGCCGCTATTTTCCCATAAACCGACGGAAAAAGCAATCATCCGAGCGTTTAAGCGGCGATTTTCTACACTCAACCGCCGGTTGATTTTCTCAAATCAGTCTCTTAATAGGGCAATTCGCTGCCACCGACGAACTCCCGCAGCAGGCTGTCGCGGGGCAGCAGCTCCTGCGACAGGGGCGGTACCTCGCGCAGAATTTTTACCAGCTCGGCAAGGTCGGGATACTCCGGCATCAGCGCGGTCAGCTCATCGAGCAGCCACGGGCGGTAAATGCTCATCTCGGCAGAGTAAAACGAGTCGATCGAGCAATGGGCATTGGGCTTATAGGGCATGATATAGAGCTGTTCGCCGTAGTCAACGCGCTTGCGCATTCCGATCGTCTCGGTCAGCGCCCGTCCGCGTCCCGTGCGATCGCGCAGCAGCCGCCGCGCCAAGCGGATCATCGACGGATGGAGCACCGAGCCGTCATGGGCGGTAATACGGGTGCGGACACTGACATAAATGCGCGTGGTGGCGTCGGTGTGACCGGTGACGGCGGGATTCAGCGCATGGATTCCCTCCATGATGACCACCTCTCCCGACTTGCGGCGCAGCGTCCTGCCGTTGAATTCGCGGCAGCTCGTTTTGAAATTATAGCGCGGCAACGGAACCTCCTCACCGGCAAGGATTCGGTCAAGCTGCTGCTGGAAAAACGGAATATCCACGCGGTCGGGACGCTCCAGATCGAGCCGATTATTCCGCATATCCTCGATCTCCTGCGGCGAGAGCGGCGAAAAATAGTCATCCATTTGCAGGGTATGCGTCTCCATCCCGCGGCGGTCCAGCTCCCGCTCGATGAGCAGGGCGGTCGTCGTTTTTCCCGAGCCGGAGGGCCCCGCCAGCAGAATGACCGGTCGGTTCTCGGCATTTGCAGCGACCAAATCCGCGGCAAACCGAATCTGTTTTTCATAATGCCGACGGTCATTTTCGAGCACGGCGGCAGGATCGGCGCGTAAAAGGGCGTCGAGTTGGTCGGTCGTCATGGAAATCCACTCCTTTGCAGTGACATATAATAGAATCTGTTAAAAAGCTTGAAAACTTTTTACAGCGCCAAAGGCGCGTCAGCTTCTGCATGAGACGGCGCATCGTGCGTTCGCACGATGCAAGTGTGCGCAGCACATGGGATTCTTGATGAAATATTTTCATCAAGAATCAGCATCAGAAACAGTATAGCACATTTTTGCCGCCGTGGGAACCGCATTTTGCACTTTTGCGGCTTGCTTTTCCGCCGCTGTCCCAATATAATAGTACATTGTGATATAACTACCGTCAAAGAAAGTGAATGATTGAAAGATGAGTCTGAAAGAGAATAAGATGGGCGTCATGCCCGTCGGACGGCTACTGCTGGGTATGGCGCTGCCGATGGCGCTCTCCATGCTGGTGCAGGCGCTCTACAATGTGGTGGACAGCATGTTCGTCTCCCGCATTTCCGACCTGAACAACGACGCGCTCAACGCCGTCTCCCTTGCCTTCCCCGTGCAGAATATCATGATCGGCATTGCCACGGGCATTGCGGTCGGTGTCAACGCACTGCTCTCGCGCGGACTGGGCGAAAAGAACCCCGAGCAGGTCAATTCCTCCGCGCTCAACGGTCTGTTCCTTGCGCTGTGCGGAACGGGACTGTGTATGCTGTTCGGCATTTTCGGCGCAGAGCCGTATATGCGCTCGCTGACGCAGGTCGAGGCGACGGTGCAATACGGCGTGCAGTACATCCGCGTGATCTGCATCGTCTCGTTCGGTATCTTCGGTGAGATATTGTTCGAGCGCCTGCTGCAATCGACCGGCCGCACCGCCTACACGCTGGTAACGCAGGGCACGGGCGCAATCATCAACATCATCTTGGATCCCATCCTCATCTTCGGCTGCTTCGGTCTGCCGCGGATGGAGGTCATGGGCGCCGCCGTCGCCACGGTCATCGGTCAGATCGTCGCCTTCCTGCTTGCGGTGCTCCTGAACCGCAAGAAAAATCCCGACGTGCAGCTCCGTCTGCGCGGCTTCCGTCCCGATCGGCATATGATCGGACACATTCTTGCCATCGGCGTGCCGTCGATCATCATGATCGCCATCGGCTCGATTATGACCTACAGCTTTAACCTCGTCCTCGGTCGCTTCAACGCCGTTTCCGATGGGCTGGGCGAAGCGGGGATCAGCGTGTTCGGCGCGTATTTCAAGCTGCAAAGCTTCGTGTTCATGCCCGTTTTCGGCATCAACAACGCCGTGCTTGCCATTTCCGCGTTTAACTACGGCGCGCGCAAGCCCGAACGCATCACCGCCGTTACGCGCTGGGGCTGCTGCTTCTCCTGTACGCTGATGGCGCTCGGAACGGCGGCATTCCTGCTGCTGCCCGAGACGCTGCTCAACATCTTCAATCCCAACGAGCAAATGCTTGCCGTCGGCATTCCCGCGCTGCGCATTTTGTGCCTCCCGTTCATCCCCGCCGGCGTGAGCATCATCTTCAACGGCGTGTTCCAGGCGCTCGACCGCAGCCTGTTCAGTATGTTCGTCTCCATCTCGCGCCAGCTTTTAGTGCTGATCCCCGCGGCGTACCTCCTGTCGCTCAGCGGCAATATCGATGCCGTGTGGCTCTCCTACCCGATCGCAGAGTTCGTGTCGCTGTTCGTTTCCGTGGTGCTGATGGTAACGCTTTATCGCGGTAAAATCCGCCCGCTTTCGCAAAAACCCCTTGAAAACTGACCTTTTGCGTGATAAACTCAAATCGAAAAGCTTTCATTTCAAACCGCTGCACGAGCTTTTTCTCTGTGCAGCGGCTTTTTAGACGGAGAGAATATCGTGAAAAATATTTCAAATCAGCCCGCGTCGCAGCAGACGCATTCCGCAGATGAATATGGGGTCGCGCAGCTTTTGGTCTCCCGCACGAAAAAGGCGGAGACGACCTGTGTCCGCGTCGGTACGGCGACGTTCGGCGGCGGAGGCTTTACGCTGATCGCCGGTCCGTGCGCCGTGGAGAGCGAGGAGCAGCTCCTCTCCGTTGCCCGCGCGGTCAAGGCGGCGGGTGCGGCACTTTTGCGGGGCGGCGCGTTCAAGCCGCGTACCTCGCCGTATGAATTTCAGGGGCTGGGGCGCGAGGGTGTCCGCCTGCTGGAGCTGGTGCAGCGCGAGACGGGGCTGCCCGTCGTAACGGAGATCGTTGATCCGCGCGATCTGGAGCTGGTGGAGCATATGGATATGCTGCAGGTCGGTGCGCGAAATATGCAGAATTTTGCCCTCCTCAAGGAGCTTGGGCACTGCAAAAAGCCGATTCTGCTCAAGCGCGGCATGGGCTGCACGCTGCGGGAGCTGCTGCACAGCGCGGAATACCTGCTGTCGGAGGGCAACGGGCAGGTCGTGCTGTGCGAGCGCGGGATTCGCAGCTTTGAGAGCGCCGAGCGCTGCACATTGGATCTAAGCGCCGTGCCGCTGCTGCATGAGCTGTCGCATTTGCCGATCATCGTCGATCCCTGTCACGCCGTCGGTCGGGCGCGGCTCGTTCCCCCGATGGCACTGGCGGCTGCGGCGTGCGGTGCGGACGGCGTAATGCTCGAGGTGCACGGCGACCCGCTCCGTGCACAGTGCGACGGGGCACAGGCACTGCTGCCCGAGGAATTCTCCGCGCTGGCAAAGCGTCTGCAAGCGGTGCGAGAGGCGCTGAAATGACGCGCGTCGGCATTGCCGTGACGCCGCCCTATGAGGCGCTGATCGGCGCGGGGCTGCTTGATCGGCTGGGGGAGCTGCTGCGTCCTCTCGCGGCGGGCAGCGTGATGGTCGTGACGGAGGAGAATGTTGCGCCGCTGTATCTTGACCGCGCCGCTGCGTCCCTGTCGGCTGCGGGCTTCACCGTGCGGACCGCCGTGCTCCCCGCGGGCGAGGCGACCAAGTCCGTGGAATATTATGTAAACCTGCTGGAGCGTTTTGCACCGCTCACCCGCAGCGACACCGTCCTTGCCCTCGGCGGCGGGGTGGTGAGCGATCTGGCAGGCTTTGCGGCGGCAACCTATCTGCGCGGTATCCGCTCGGTCAATGTGCCGACGACGCTGCTGGCGATGGTTGATGCCGCCGTCGGCGGCAAAACGGGCATTGATCTCCCGACGGGGAAAAACTTAGTCGGCGCGTTCTGCCAGCCTGCGCTGGTCGTCTGCGATCCGACCCTTCTGAATACACTTCCGCCGCGCGAGCTGCGCAGCGGTTGGGCGGAGGTCATCAAAACGGCGATCCTGTTCGATCCGCCGCTGTTTCAAGGGCTGAAAACGGGTGAGGCTGCGACGGAGCAGGTCATTGCCGCCTGCCTCCGGCACAAAGGTGCCGTTCTCTCCCGCGACGTGTACGATCGGGGCGAACGGCAGCTTCTCAATCTCGGGCACACGCTCGGGCACGCCGTCGAGGTGTGCAGCGATTACCGCGTTACCCACGGCGAGGCGGTCGCCGTCGGCATTGCGGGCATGGCGCGGGCATTTTCGCGGGACGCCGAGGAAATGATCGCCCTTTTGGAGCAATTCGGGCTGCCGACGCGGACGGAGCTGTCCCCCCGTGCGCTGGCGCAAGCCGCACTGCACGACAAAAAGCGCCGTGGCGACACCGTGACGCTCGTGATTCCGGAGCGGATCGGCGGCTGTACGCTGCGGTCGGTCCCGACAAATACATTGGAAGAAATTTTTCAAAGGTGTCTTGCGCTATGAAAATGACGCTGATCCCCCGTCCGCGCGGCGGCTGTTTTATCGCGCCCCCGTCAAAATCCGAGGCGCAGCGGGCGCTGCTCTGTGCCGCGCTTGCCGACGCGCCGACGCAGCTCGTCTGCCCGAGCGTCGCCCGTGACATCGCGCTGATGTGCGGCGGTCTGCGGGCATTGGGTGCGGGCATCGTGCGAGCGGCGGACGGCTTTTCGGTCACACCTCTGACGTGCGCGTCGGAGCACGCGGTGATTGACTGCGGCGAGAGCGGCGCGGTGCAGCGTTTTTTGCTGCCCGTCGCGGGTGCGCTGGGCGTGCGGACGGAATTTCGGCGCAGCGCGCGGCTTTCCGAGCGTCCGATCGCGCCTCTGACGGACCTGATGCAGGCGCACGGCTGCCGCATTTCCGTGCCGAACGAGACGTCGCTGCTCTGTGACGGGCGGCTGCGCGGCGGGCATTACGCAATCGGCGGCGGAGTCTCCTCGCAATTTGTCAGCGGGCTGCTGCTGGCGCTTCCGCTGCTTGGGCAGGCGGTCGGGCTGACGCTGCTTCCGCCGATCGTATCGAAAAATTACATTGCATTAACACATCAAGTCCAGTCGCGCTTCGGCGTCTGCTGGGAGGAAACGGCGGATGGCTTTTCCCTCCGCGGCGGTCGGCAATACCGTGCGCCGCAGGAGCGATTTGTCGTGGGCGGCGACTGGTCGGGCGCGGCGGTGTGGCTCTGTCTCGGGGCGATCTCCCGCGCAGTCGAGGTGCGGGGGCTTGACCTCGCCTCCTTACAGCCGGACCGAAAAATCTTAGAGCTTTTGCACCGCTTCGGTGCGGAGACGGCGGTGAAAAACGGGGCGGTCCTTATCGCGCCGCGCCCGCTGCACGGCATTGATGCCGCACTTGACGACTGCCCCGATCTGCTGCCGCCGCTGACGG
>URWG01000114.1 GCA_900551495.1 uncultured Eubacteriales bacterium | reverse complement strand
ATAGGTACGGTAGGGCGTGAGTTGCGCAGTAAGTCAAAATCCTTGCGAAGCAAGCTGATTTTTAGGTTATAAAGTTCGGGATACTCTGTTTTTGCAAATCAAAATGCGGAGAACGAAACTCCATAAAACAGTTCGTCGATTTTGACGATTACGGACTTTTTTGACAGTCTGGGGATTCTTGATTAAATATTTTAATCAAGAATCCGTATTAAAATCCGTCGGTTTTGTTTCCGTCAGCCCGAAATGCCACGCGATCGCATCGGCAATACGGCGGCAGGCGTTTCCGTCGCCGTAGGGATTGACGGCGTGCGCCATCTTCTCATAGGTCGCGGGATCGTCGAGCAGCTCTGCGCCGAGCGCCGTAATACGTTCGTATGCTACGCCCGCCAAGCGGACCGTTCCCGCAGTGACCGCCTCGGGGCGCTCCGTTTCGCGGCGAAGAACCAGCACGGGCTTGCCGAGCGCGGGCGCCTCCTCCTGCAAGCCGCCGGAGTCGGTCATGACCATATAGCAGCGCGCCATCAGATTGTGCATCTGCTCCACATCCAGCGGGGCAATGAGATGCACGCGCGGTACATTCCCCAGCTCCTCGCGTGCACATTGCTGCACAGCGGGACTGAGATGTACCGGATAGACGACCTCGACATCCTCGTGCGTCTCGACGAGACGGCGGACGGCGCGGAGAATGTCGTGCATCGGCTGCCCGTAGTTCTCGCGCCGATGGCAGGTCAGGGCGATCACCCGTCTGCCGCGGAAATCCAGCGTGTTCAGCACGGGGTCGGTAAAGGTGAAATCCTCGCGCACGGTGGTTTTCATCGCGTCGATGACGGTGTTTCCGGTGACGAAAATATCGCCACGCACCCGCTCGGCACGGAGATTTTCCGCGTTGGCGGCGGTGGGAGAAAAATGCAGGCAGGCAATGTCGCCGACGAGCGTCCGATTCATCTCCTCAGGGAAGGGCGAATAGGGGTCGAACGTCCGCAGACCCGCCTCGACATGACCGACCGCGACCTTGTGGTAAAATGCGGCAAGCGCTCCGGCGAAGGTCGTGGACGTGTCGCCGTGCACCAAAACGAGGTCGGGCTGCTCGGCATCGAGCACCGCATCCATGCCCAGCAGTGTCCGCGTCGTGATGGACGAGAGCGTCTGCTGCTTCTGCATGATGTTCAGATCGTGGTCCGCCTTCAGCGCGAAAATATCCATGACGGAATCCAGCATCTCGCGGTGCTGACCGGTCAGGCAGCAGAGGCTTTCAAAGCAGTCCCGCTGCGCCAGCTCCTTGACCAGCGGCGCCATTTTGATCGCCTCCGGACGGGTGCCGAAAACGGAAAGAATTTTAATCTTCTTCATGCGGCTCCTCCTGCGGCTCGGCGGTCGAAGCGTCCTCGGCAGCGGGGGCGGCTTCGTTCTGTTCCGATTCTTTTTTGTGGCGCGTACCGAAGATGAGTGCGACGCCGATCACGCCGACGACCAAAATCGCGCCGAGGAAGATCAGCGCCTGAACTTCGCCGCGATCGGTCAGCACGACGGCGGAAAGTCCCAGCAGTGCCGAGAGCATATAGGAGATCGCAACCGCCTGTTTCTGCGAAAAGCCCATGTCGATCAGGCGGTGATGCACATGACCGCGGTCGGCGTGCATCGGGCTTTGCCCCTTGGAAACGCGGCGGATGACCGCAAAGCAGAGGTCAAAGATCGGCAAGCCCAGCACCAAAAACGGCACGGCAAAGGAGATCACGGCATAGGTCTTGAACAGGCCGAACACGGAGACGGACGCCAAAATGAAGCCCAGCATATTCGAGCCGGTGTCGCCCATGAAAATGGTCGCGGGGTTAAAATTGTACGGGATAAAGCCGATGCACGCGCCGACCAGCGCCGCCAGCAGAAGTGCCGAGCTGACCGCCGTCGGGTCGGGCACCAGCATCAGCGCAACGACCAGCATCGTGCCGGCGGAAATCGCGGAAACACCCGCTGCCAAGCCGTCCAGTCCGTCGATAAAATTGATGGCGTTGGTGATCGCGACGATCCAAAGCACCGTCACGCCGTAGGACAGCCACGTCGGCAGCTCCCAGCCCATAAAATGCTCGATGCGGCAGCCGTGGAGCACAACAAGGACGGCAGCAAGGATCTGAACGAGGAATTTCGGGATGGCGGGCAATGTAACAATATCATCCAGCACACCCATCACGACGATAATGACCGCGCCGAGGAGAATTCCCTGCAGCTCGCGGTCGATCTTGCCGAAAATCAGGAAGCTGACCAAAAAGCCCGCAAAGATCGCCAGCCCGCCCATGCGGGGGATGGGCGTCTTGTGCATCCGACGGTTATCCTTGGGGACGTCCATTGCGCCGACCTTTTTCGCCGCGATCTTGACCAGCGGCGTGAGCGCGCAGGAAAGTCCGGCGGCAAAGAGCAGCGTCAGGGCGACCTTGAGTATAAATTTGGGATCCAAAACCATAAAGCTTACCTCTTACGCGGTTTATTTTGCGATAAACCCGACCTTTTTATAGACCTTTCGCAGCGTTTTTTCGGCGACGTAGGATGCCTTCTGTGCGCCGCTTTCGCAGACGGACTGCAAATACGCCTTATCCGCCAGCAGACGCGTCGCCTCCTCACGAATCGGGCGGAGCAGCTCAACGACCGCCTCGCCGACCGTCTTTTTGAAGTCGCCGTAGCCGCGACCTGCAAATTCCGCCTCGATCTGCGCGAAGGTACGCCCCGTCGCGGCGGAGTAAATGGTCATCAGGTTGGAAATGCCCTTCTTATTCACGGGGTCATAGCGCACCTCGGACTCGCAATCGGTGATGGCGCGCTTGAACAGCCGCATGATGTCCTCTGGCTTGTCCATCAGGCATACACGACCGGGGTCGTCGTTCTCGGACTTGGACATCTTCGCCTCGGGGTCGGCAAGGCTCATGATGCGCGCGCCGACTTTGGGAATGTAAGGCTCGGGCAGCTTGAACACGTCGCCGTAGATGCCGTTGAAGCGGCGAGCTATGTCACGCGTCAGCTCGACGTGCTGCTTCTGATCCTCGCCGACGGGGACAAAATCCGCCTGATACAGCAGGATGTCCGCCGCCATCAGCGAGGGATAGGTGAACAGACCGCCGTTGATATTGTCAGCATTTTTCGCGCTCTTGTCCTTGAACTGCGTCATGCGGCTCAGCTCGCCGAACATGGCATAGCAGTTGAGCACCCAGCCCAGCTCTGCGTGCTGATGAACATGGCTCTGCACGAACAGGACGTTCTTCTCGGGGTCCAAGCCGCAGGCGATGTACTGCGCAAGCTGCGCAAGCGAGCGGCGGCGCAGATCGGCGGGATTCTGGCGGACGGTGATCGCATGGAGACCCGCCATAAAATAATAGCAGTCAAACTCGTCGGCGCGGTCCTTCCAGTTGCTAATGGCGCCGAGATAGGAGCCGAGCGTCAGGTCGCCGGACGGCTTGATGCCGGAAAGCATTCGTTTTTTTGCAGCAGGCTGTATTTCATTCATGTATTTTCACGCCTTTCGTCGGGATATTTAGTATATAGTAGCACATTCGTCGGAAGAACGCAAGGGCAAAACAAAATACGGGCAGGGCGGCTTTTCCCGCTCTGCCCGCAGACTTTATTCGACGTGGTATTTTTCCGCGTATTCCTGATAGACGGCGGCAAAATCGTGGCTGCCGGTCGCCTTGACGGTGTTGAGGTACTGGTGCGTGCCGAAGCTGCCCGCGCTCGTTTCGATCAGCGCAACGGCGATATTCGAGCAGTGGTCGGAGACGCGCTCGTAATTTGTCAGCAGATCGGACCAGACAAAGCCCGTCTGGATGGTACAGGTGCCCGCCTGCAGGCGCTCGATGTGAGAATTCTTCGCCACGGCGATCATTGCATCAATGACCTGCTCCAGCGGCTCGACCCGCTGCGCCAACACCAAGTCGTTCTCGGTGAACGAGCGGATGGTCAGCTCCAAAATCTCGCTCAGCGCCTCGGTCAGCTCCCGCAGCTCTCGCACCGCCTGATCGGAGAAAACGATCTTCTTCTCCCGAATCTCCCGCGCGGAGCGGAGCAGGTTCACCGCATGGTCGCCCAAGCGCTCGAAGTCGCCGATGGTGTGCAGCAGCTTCGCGACCTGACGGGAGTCGTTGTCGGACATGGAGTGGCTGGACAGCTTCACAAGGAACGTGCCGAGCTTGTCCTCGTACATATCCAGCTCGTCCTCGCTGGTGAGCACTGTCTGCGCGTCCTTCTCCGAATAATTCGTCACCAAATGCAGCGCGGTCAGGATGGTGTCGCGGGCGACGACCGCCATTTTTCCGGTCATAACGCTCGCCTCGTTGACGGCGATGGAGGGGGTGTTGATCAGACGCTCATCCAAGAATGCAAATTCCTGCTGCTTCTTGCCGGGGCGGACGATAAAGTTCGCAATGGCGATGAGCTGCTTGTGGAACGGGGCAAGGATCGCCGTGTTGACAACGTTGAAAATCGTATGCACGAGCGCAACACCCGGCAGACCGATCGGACGATCCATAAAGCTGAAGTCGAACAGGGCAGCCGCGCCGTAGAACAGCGAGAGGCAGACGATCGTGCCGATGATCTTGATCGTGATATGGATAACGGAGACTTTTTTCGCGTCTTTCGTGACGCCGATGGAGGAAATAAGGGCAGTCATACAGGTGCCGATGTTTGCGCCGAGCACCAGCGGGATCGCCATGGTATAGGTGATCTGACCGGTGGAGGCAAGGGTCTGCACGATACCGATGGTCGCAGCGGAGCTTTGGATAATGCCGGTAAAGACCGCCGAAATGACCACGCCGAGGACGGGACTTTCAAAGGCAACCAGCATTTGGGAGAATTTCTCGGACTCCTTCAGACCGGAGACGGAGTTGCCCATCAGCACCATGCCGTACATCAGCACGGAAAAACCGACCAAAATCTTGCCAAGGTCCTGACGGCGGGTCTTTTTGGACATCATAATCATCGCGACGCCGATGAGCGCCACCAGCGGGGAGAAATTCGCCGGCTGCAGCAGAGCGATCGGACCGTTGGCATCCAAGCCGGACAGCGAGGTGATCCAGTTGGTCACGGTCGTGCCGATGTTCGAGCCCATGATAAAGTTGATGGTCTGCTCAAAGTGCATAATGCCGGAGTTGACCAGACCGACCAGCATGACCGTCATCGCCGACGAGGACTGGATTGCAATGGTAATGCCCGCACCCAGTCCCATCGCGGTAAAGGGATTGGAGGTCACGCGCTGGAGGGAGTTTTCCAATCTGCCGCCGGCGACCTTGCCCAGACCGCCGGACATCACGTTCATGCCGTAGAGGAAGAATGCCAGTCCGCCGACCAGCTCCAGCACCTTAATCAGTACGTCCATTTTCCCGTTCCTCATTTCCTGTTTTTGAGGGAATGTCCCAAATTGTTCCACTTATACTATACGGGGAAAAGCGCAATTTGTCAAGTCCCCGTCTGTGCTCGCTCTTTTCTACCATTCCCGCAAACGGCGCAGAAGATACGCTTGACGAATGAAAGGTTTTTTAGTAGAATAGGGTGACCGACAGTTCGTGACCATCCTGTCGTAAAACAAAACTACGGAGATGCTGAAAAATGAAAACGACCCGCGATCTGACCGTCGCCGCGATCGTGGCGGCGCTGTATGCCGTACTGACCCTGCTGCAAAACGTTCTGCTGCCCGGCTCCGCCTCCATGGCGATTCAATTCCGCCTGTCCGAGGCGCTGTGCGTGCTGGCGCTCCTGACGCCCTCGGCAATCTACGGCTTGAGCCTCGGCTGTCTGCTGAGCAATCTGCTTTCGTCCGCGGCGCTGCCGCTTGATTTTTTGGTCGGCACGCTTGCCACGGCGCTGGAGGTTGTGGTGTTGCCAATGCCCATTTCCCCCGTTGCTAACAGTTGAACTCCCTGCTGCTTTTGTCCGCGCACCAGCGCAATGCCGCAGCC
>URWG01000113.1 GCA_900551495.1 uncultured Eubacteriales bacterium | reverse complement strand
CCCCCCCCCTACGGATTCTATCGGCACTGCCTGCACGCGGCGGGGTTAGGGAACCCCGCCCTACGAGTTCTACCGGCACTGCCTGCACACAACGGTCAAAAACGACAAAAAAGCGAGGCTCGCGGGGAGCCTCGCTTTTGAAATATTTGCTTCGGTGCTTCTTACTTCACCAGATCCTTGCAGGGATAGCTGCCGTCGAGGTAGCGCATCACGATGCAGGCAAATTCCGCACGGGTCGCGTTGTCGGTGGGCTTGAGGTTGCCGTTGTCACCGTTGAAGATGCCCTCGGAAACCGCCCATGCCATTGCTTCCTTCGCGTAGCTGCTGATCTTGCCGGCGTCCTTGAAGCCGTCGAACTTGCTCTCAACAGCGGGCTTGCCCTCGTAGCGCCACAGGATGGTCGCGATCTGCTCGCGGGTAACGAAATCGTTCGGGGCGAACTTATCGTTCAGCACGCCGAGGACGATACCGGTATCCTGCGCCCATGTAATCGCGTCGGAGTACCACTTTCCGCTCGGGACATCGGTGAAGGTGGAGCTGCCCTTGACCTCGGGCGAGCCAGCCATACGGTAGAGCACCGTGACCATCATTGCACGGGTCATCGTGCCGTCCGGCTCGAAGGTGTCCGCGCTGATGCCCTTCATCAGACCGTTGGCGACGGTATAATCGACCGCCTCATGGTACCACTTGGACTTGCAATCCTTGAAGTCCTTATAGTAGCAGGTGGGATAGCCGGTTGCGGGGATGACCTCGCCCTTCTTGACCAGCTTGCCGCAGATGGTGCAGTAGGTATCGCCTGTGTAGCCGTCCTCGGTGATGGTGGCTTCCTTGGCGTCGCGCAGCTCGGTGTCGCCTTCCTCATGCTTACAGACGTATTCGCACTCCTCGCAGACGCCGTTCTTCCACTCGTGCGCTTCCTTGGCTACGGCAACCGCGCCGCAGCAGTCGTACTTACCGGTGTGGGTCGTCTTGTCGATCGTCCATGCGATCTTACCGCTGTGGTTGGTCGGGTCCTTTTCACCGTAGGACTGACCGCAGATTTCGCAAACTGCCTGCTCGGTGCAGGTTGCCTTGCCGCCGCTGTGCTTGCATTCATAGCCGCACTCGGTGCAGACGCCGTTCTTCCACTCGTGGGCTTCCTTTGCGACAACGACAGCGCCGCAGCAGGAATACTTGTACTCGTGGTCGGTCGTGGTGCACGTCCATTCGAGCTTGCCGGTGTGGTTGTCGGGGTCAACATCGCCGTATGCCTTGGCGCAGATTTCGCAAACCGCCTTTTCGGTGCAGGTTGCCGTGCCGCCGGTGTGCTTGCACTCGCCGCTCGGCGTGGTGGTGTAGCCGGTCACATCAAGCTCGGTATCGCTGTAGCAATACATCCAGTTGAGATAGTAGTCGGATGCACGGATGCTCAGGCCGAGGAAGGAGCCGACCGGAACAGTATCGTCAAGCAACTGGAACTCGCCCTCGTCATCGTTGTAGACAAGGACCCACTTTGCATTCTGTGCGCTGCGGATAACCGCGCCGTCGGCTTCAAGATCGGAGGTGATTTCCCACTTGGCAGCGTCGGTCGGCTCGTCGATGAAGGCAAGCGCGCCGTCCGCAACCGCCATATACTTGCCGGTCTTGGCGTTCCTGACGGTGTAGTTGCCGTCCGCGTCACGCTCGAAGGAGAAGCGGATGCCGTCCTCGGCAGCGTAGAACTCAACGTACTCTGTGCCGATCGTGCCGCCGAGATCGTCGGCGACGCTCTTGGTCTCGCCCGCCTCATTGAGTGCCTTGGGGTTGGAGGTGTCGTAGTCGTCGTCAACGTAGTCCAGACCGCAGATTGCCCATTCGCCGCTGTAGTCCGACTTGACGTCGTAGTAGTAGTTGGGTGTCTCGAGCTTTACCTCCTCGCCGTAGGCATAGAGGGAATACAGCGTCATGTCGCCCGTGACAACGATCTCATCGCCGCCGGAGTAGAGCGCATTGATCTTCTCGAAGATGGTATCATCGTCGGCGTCCTCGACCGCATTATCGACCCAGCCGACGAACTGTGCGCCGCTGAATTCCTCGATGCAGTCCTCAATCGTGTAGGCATCGCCGGTCTTGACGGCAACCTTCTTGGTGTTGTTCGGGGTGATGTAGGTAACGGTAGCGTCCTTGCCGACCTCATAGAGCGCGGCAGTCTTCTCGACCTCGTTGGTCGCATAGTCAAGTGCACAGACGGTGATCTCCGTCAAGCCTGCCTCGACAAGATCGGCAACGTCGAAGGTCGCGGTGAAGGACTCGCCCGCCTTATCGGAGGAGCAAGCTTGGATGGGCAGCTCTTTAAAGGATTTGTCGTACAGATAGATGGCAGCCAGATAGCTCTCGTCGCTCGCGGTGACGGTCAGAGTCTTTGCCTCGGCGTCATACACGGCGGACTCCACAACAGGCGCGGTGTAATCGACCTCGACCCGGAAGCTCCAAATGTCCTTGACCTCGGTATCGCGGTAGGGCAGAACGGCGTCAAAGACAACGTTCGCGACCGTGCCGGAGGGAACGAAGTTGCCGCTCTTGTCCTTGCCGGTCCAGTAGAACACACCCGCGTTCTGCCATGCTCCTTCGTCCTCATCGTAGTGGGCCTTGGGCAGATACTCCGTGTCGTCCACATAGTAGACCTCACCGGTCTCTGCGTCGGAGACGGTCATCTTGAGGCTCTTGCAGTTGCGGAGCTGATACGGCGTGATGTACATACCGTTGGCATAAATGCCGTCCGCATCGGTCTCGGTGGTGGAGAACCCGTTATGCTGCGTGTAGTAATCGGCGTAGTCCAGCAGGTTGTCGCCGAGGTAGTAGCCCAGCTCCTGCGGCTTGTCGTCTTCGTCGAACACTGCGGTGTACGCCATGTTCGGCATGGTGTAGAAGTAATCCATCACATCGAACGCGGTGTAGCCGCAATCGGCGTAGGTATTGCCCTCCTCATCGGCAGCCGTCGTGTTGACGAAGTTATTCGCCTCGATGAAGTCAACAAAGTCAACCGACTCAAGGATGTCGCCCTGCGTCCAGTCGCCGTAGAAAGCGAGCAGCGTAGCATGGCTCTCGGAATAGACGCTCATGGACAGCTCATCGGCGTCGCCCTCGTAGTAGGTCTTTGCGCCCTCCTCCGTCAGCGCGGGAATAAGGTTGCTTTCCGCGTCATACTTCAGCAGATACGCGCCCTCGTCGTCGAAGGCATAGAGGTTGTCCTTGCCGTCGATGTAGACGATCTTGCCGTCCGGCGTGGCGGTAACATCGGAGAACCAAACGAAGCCGTCAACATAGTTGCCGTTCGGGAAGATCGCATTGAAGTAGTCCTTCGTCTCCTGTGTCAGCTCGAGCTTCACATGGACGTCGCAGGTCGTGTTCGGCTCGACAATGATCGTCTCCCCGATCGGCTTGCCGTCCACGGTGCAGGTCATGGTGTAATCCTTCCCCTGCATGAGGACATCCTCGGAAAGAGAGTTTGCAAGGATGGGGGTTTCGGGCTTGCTGCTTGCATTGT
This sequence comes from uncultured Eubacteriales bacterium, assembly GCA_900551495.1. Classification (GTDB taxonomy): domain Bacteria; phylum Bacillota; class Clostridia; order Oscillospirales; family Oscillospiraceae; genus JAZOXB01. Next base: position 2,598 of record URWG01000113.1, on the reverse strand, counting down.
AGATAGAGTCGAACAGCAGCGCGGATTCGGGGTAGAACGCGCAGTTCTCACCGTAAAGGCTGTCGTTCGCGAGGGTCACGTCAAATTCATACACGCCCTTCTTGGCGGGATCGTCGCCCAGCTCCTTGATGGGGTCAACAATATAGCCGGAGCTCGTATAGTAGGAGAGCGCAAGGTAAAGGTCGGTCATACCTGCGCCCTGCTTCCGCACGGAGTAGGGATATTCGTCCGCATCGGTGAGGATGGTCGCGGTGCCTTCCAGCAGCGCCAGCGCAAGCTCAGCCCTTTCCGCCTTGCTGAGCGTACCCTGCTGCTCACCGTCCAGATCAAGAATGATCTCCCCGCCGTCCTGACCCGTCTGCTCTTTGTTCAGGTACTGCAGCAGGAGCGCCACGGTGCCGGCAAAGTTCGGCGCCGCCATCGAGGTGCCCTGGTAGACATCATAGTCCTGATCGCCGGTGTTGACGGAGGAATAAACGCCGCCGCCGACGGAGGTGATGACCGGTGCCATCGTCAGCATCGGAGAGGTGCCCCAGTTGGAGAAGTCGCTCATCCGCGTCCCGTTCGGGTTGGAAACATACTGCTTCTCGGTCGGCGTGATGACGGTCTTGTTCTCCGCGTTCAGGAACGCCTTGGCGGATCTCATTTCGACGCAAATCGCGGGAACCTCGAAGGTTTCGATCTGCATGGCCAGCTTGGTCAAATCCGTGTTCACGACGATACAGCCGATCGCGCCTGCCTTCGCAGCGTTTTCGACCTTCTCCTCAAAGGTGAGCTCGCCGCGCTGCACGACTGCGATCTTGCCCTTGACATCCGTCGCGGCAAAATCCTCGGGAGCGCCGAGACCCAGCTTGGACTTGGTGTTCGTACCGCCGACATCGGGGACGGCAACGAATTCGACCTCCTTGTCGCCGAAGACGTTGAGCCACATCATGTCTTCATCCTTGCAGGAGTCGGTGTAGGAGAAATTATCCTCGCCCACGCTGACAACATTGGCGGGATAGGACACGTTCTCGACCGAAGCGACCGAGGTGCTGCCGATGTAGGTGGAGGGAGAGGCGACCGTGCCGTAGTCCTGATACTCCGGTCCGATGAACTGCGCGCTGGAATACTCCGCCATGGAGTACTCGTTGCCGGCAGCAACGGACAGGACGATACCGGAGGCGGACAGACGCTTATAGATGTTGCCGAAGACCTCCGTCTCAAGGTCGGCATCATAGGTAAAGCCGTTCTGCGCACCGATGGACATATTCACGACGTCAACGCCCAGACGGTAGGCATCCTCCAGAGCGTAGAAGTAAATATCGCTCGAGGTGCCGCCCTCGTCATCATGGAAGATCTTCATGGAGACGAGCTGCGCACCGGGTGCAGCGCCGACGAAGGTATACTTGCCGCTCTCCTTGTCATAGGCGCAGCCCGCGGCAATGCCGGAGACGTGCGTGCCGTGACCCTGATAATCCGTAACGTCGGTATCCTTATCGGCATAGTCGTAGGCAAACGGAACCTTCGCATTGAGATACGTGCCCGCGGCAGCCGTCAGGGCGGTGTCCGCCTCGGTCAGGCGACCGTTGGCGGCACAGTTGCCGTCGGCGTCCCGGAACGCCTCGTGCGTGGTGTTCAGACCGGTATCCAGCACGGCGATCACAATGCCGCTGCCGTCGATGCCAAACTCGTCACGCGCCATGTCTGTGCCGGTCATGTACGCGGAACCGACCGTTCTGGTCTCCTCGCCCTTTTCCAGCACCGGAGCGTCATAATGGTTGGCGATGTAAACCGCGTCAACGCCGTCGATGGAGGCGATCTTGTCCAAATCGCCGTAGGCAACGTCGCAGCTAAAGCCGTTGAGCAGTGTATCGTAGGTGTACTGCACCTCGTAATCAATGCCGCGCATCGCCTTGCGGACCTTGTCCTGGCTCGCCTTGACCTGCTCGCGGACAGCCGCTTCGTTGGAAGCGCCTCTCTTGGCGAGAGCAGCGGTCGGAGCATTCTTCAGCACAACGATCGCGCGAACTACGTCGTCGTCGTTATACTTATTGATGTTTTTGGCGAATTCGACACTCTTGAAGCCCTTGGCTTCCGCAGCGTCGGTCTTCTTCGTGCCCTCGACTTCGGAAACCGGAGTCTTCGCGGCAAATGCCGTGCCGACGCAGCCCAGTACCAAAACCAGCGCGAGAAGAAGCGCAAGAACACTCTTGAACTTTCTCATTTTTCTTCTCCTTTTCATAATAGTGTGGGTCGTATCGTTGTATGCTCCCGCAAACGGCGGATACTGATGCAAAAGCATACACTTTTACCTAATATTTATTCTAACAATCTCTGCCGAATTTGTCCAGTATTTTCCCGCAGTTTTTTTGAATAAAATTTAGCGATTTAAAGCAAAATTCTTGTAAAAAATTACAACTACCTTCCGCACCTGTCACCGTTGTGTCAAATTCCGCCCCGTTCCCGTCCCCCGCCGCAGCCTTGGCTCCCCCTTTGGGGGAGCCGGCGCAAAGCGCCTGAGGGGGTGTCATCCGTGCCGTAAGCACCACCGTTCAACACCGTAGGGGCGATTATCAATCGCCCGCTGACGACACTTTCGTTCCATGCGTAGGGCGG
>URWG01000112.1 GCA_900551495.1 uncultured Eubacteriales bacterium | reverse complement strand
GAGAATCGGCGTCCGCGGGGTGTGCGGACGCCGAGTACAGCTTATCAAAAATACCTGAGTTTTACTTCTGTGCAGCAGTGATGATTGCCATTTTGTAGACCTCGTCGGCGTTGCAGCCGCGGCTGAGGTCGTTGATCGGGGCGTTCAGACCCAGCAGAATGGGACCGTATGCCTCAAAGCCGCCCAGACGCTGCGCGATCTTATAGCCGATGTTGCCCGCCTCAATGCACGGGAACACGAAGGTGTTGGCATAGCCGGCGACGGGGCTGCCCGGGAACTTGAGCTGACCGACGACCGGAGAGACGGCGGCATCGAACTGCATCTCGCCGTCGATGGCGAGGTCGGGCGCGAGCGCCTTTGCCTTTGCGGTGGCAGCCTGCGACAGCGCGACCGTGCCGCCCTTGCCGCTGCCCTTGGTGGAGAAACTCAGCATGGCGACCTTCGGGTCGATGCCGAAGAGCTTGGCACAGTTTGCGACCTCGACGGCGACCTCCGCGAGCTTATCCGCGGCGGAGACAACGACGTTGCCCTCCTTGTCGAGGGTGTCCTCGTAGGAGATGTTGATGGCGCAGTCGCCCATGGCGAGCTTTTCTTCGCCGCGAACGAGAATGAAGCAGGACGAGACGAGGTGTGCGCCGGGCTTGGTCTTAACGAGCTGGAGCGCCGGACGGACGGTGTCGGCGGTGGAGTAGGTAGCGCCGCCGAGCAGAGAGTCGGCATAGCCCATCTTCACCAGCATGGTGCCGAAGTAGTTGCCCTTCCCCAGTGCGGCGCGGCAGTCCTCCGCGGACATCTTGCCCTTGCGCAGCTCGACCATCTTCTCGACCATGGCGTCCATTTCGGGATAGGTCGCGGGGTCGATGATCTCCAGCCCTTCGATGTCAAAGCCGCCCTCGGCAGCCTTGGCGCGGACAACTTCCGCATTGCCGATCAGGATCGGGGTGAGGAAGCCCTCCTTCTTCAGACGGGCGGCGGCGTCCAAAATACGGGCGTCGTGACCCTCGGTAAAGACGATCTTGCGGGGATTTGCCTTGAGAATTTCAATCAGACGATCAAACATGAATGATTCCTCCGTATTTCTCTTTGGGGACATCGCGTGCTTTTGCTCTCAAATTGTCATTGCGAGACTTGCGCAGCAAGTCGCGGCAATCTCAAGAAAGCACTTGGAAAACGGATTGCCACGTCGCTTTGCTCCGACCGGCAAGCGGAGAGCCCGTATCCGTAAGGCTCCTTCGTCGCCGACGGCTACGACTTCGCAATGACAGAAAAGCGCTCGCGTGTCGCCCATATTTTTGCGAATCCATTATACTACCGACGGGCGGTAAAAATCAAGGCTAATCTGCTGTTTTGAGCGGATTTCGGTCAAAGCGCCGGTCATGGGGTGGACAAATCGCAGCGCCGCGGCGCAAAGCTGCTGCCCGCGCAGCCCCAAAGCGTCCGAAAGCGCGGAGGAGGCGGGCGTGCCGTACTGCGGGTCGCCCAAGATCGGACAGCCGAGGTGCGCGCAGTGCAGACGGAGCTGGTGCGTCCGTCCGGTCAGCGGGTGCAGCTCCAGCAGACTGCATTTCTGCCCCGCAAGCTCGACGGTATTCAGCACGCGGTAGCGCGAGCTTGCAGGCTTGCCGTTCGGGTCGATGCGGCGCAGCAGGCTGCTGCCCTCCGCGCGGGCAATGGGGGCGTCGATCTGCCCCTCGGACAGCGGCGGTACCCCGAGCACGGCTGCAATATAGCACTTTTCAATGCCGTGCATACGCTGGAGCGTGTGCATTTTGGCGTGGACATGCGAGCTTTTTGCCAGCAGGACGACACCGAAGGTATCGCGATCGAGCCGACTGACCGGATGCACCGCGCAGGGCTGGTCGGTGCGCCGATAATACGCGGTCAGGAAATTTGCCAGCGTGCCGGTGTTGCGCGAGGACGAGGGGTGCATCAAGAGTCCCGCGGGCTTGTCCAAGGCGATGAGCCACGCATCCTCGCAGAGAATGTCCAGCGGACCGTCCTCGGCGGGGTAGTCGGGGGTCGGCTCGTCGAGCAGCACCTCCACGCGGTCGCCGATGTGCACGGGATGGTCCGTAAAGACCGCTGTTCCGTTGACGGTAAAGGCGCGGCGGAACTTCAGCCGCTTGACGAGCGTTGAGGACATCCCCAGCTCCCGACGCAGGAGCGACAGGAGCTTTGCCTCCCGCTCGGCGGTGAGGGTCAGCTTCATCCGATCGCCTCGGCAAGCTTCGGCGCGATGTACTCGTTCAGGCAGAAGCGCATAATGGCGCGGCGGGTCACGATGCCGATGAACGCGCCCTTGTCGTCGATGACGGGGACAAAGTTCTGATCGGTTGCCTTGAGCACCAGCTCCTGCATATTGGTCGTGACGGTGACGGGCAGGTTGTCCTTGCGGTGGGCGATCTCCATAATGCCGTGGTTTTCCGTGTCGCGCTGGTCCATGAGACACAGATTCTTGATCGCCCACAGCAGGTCGCCCTCGGTCAGTGTGCCGCAGTAGCTGCCGTCGCGGTGCAGGATGGGCAGAGCGGCATAGCCGGAGTTCTCCATGCGCTCCAGCGCCTGACGGATGGTAAAATCATCGAAAAGATAAGAACAACTCGCTTTCGGAGTCAGAAAAAACAAAAGATTCAAAGCAAACCTTACTCCCTTCGGTTCGGATAACGTCGGGGCACGGAGACCCCGCATTCTGCTTCATTATATCATATTTCCGCGGCGAAAGCTGTTAAGATTTTGTGAAAAAAGAAATTCCGTCGGAAAAAATTCCGACGGAATTTTGTTGAAATTGACGAATTTTCGCGACTTACGCGGTCGGCTGATTGGCGTCCTCGATGATCTTGACAAACTTGGACGGGACGAGGGAAGCGCCGCCGATCAGACCGCCGTCGATGTCGGGCTGCGCCAGCAGCTCGTAGGCGTTCTTTTCATTCATGGAGCCGCCGTAGAGGATGGTGGTGGCACGGGCGTTCTTGGAGCCGAACAGCTTGCGAACGACGGTGCGGATATGCTGGCAGACCTCCTCCGCCTGCTCGGGCGTAGCGGTCTTGCCGGTGCCGATCGCCCAAATCGGCTCGTAAGCGATCACGACCTTGCGGATCTTCTCCTCGCCGATGCCCGCAAGCGCCAGCTTGATCTGCATGGTGATCCACTCCTCGGTGATGCCCGCCTCGCGCTGCTCCAGCGTTTCGCCGCAGCAGACGATGGGAACCAGACCAGCGCTCAGTGCGGCGAGGACCTTGGCGTTGACATCTGCGTCGGTCTCACCCATGGCGCGGCGCTCGGAGTGACCGATGATGACGTACTTGCAGCCCGCGTCGGTCAGCATACCGCAGGAGATCTCGCCGGTGTAGGCACCGGAGGCGTTGGCGTTGCAGTTCTCGGCGCCGATGCCGATGCGCGTCTCCCGCATGGCGCGGACGGCGGCGGGGATGCAGACGGCGGGAACGCAGAGCGCGATGTCACACCAGCGACCCTTCGGCAGGATGCCCTTCAGCTCGGTCATAAACGCCTTTGTCTCGGACGGGGTCTTGTTCATTTTCCAGTTGCCGGCGATGAGCGTCTTACGATATTTTCTGTTCATGGTGCTTCTCCTTTATTCTTTATCCTGCAGGCAGGCGATACCGGGCAGCTCCAGCCCCTCGAGGAACTCAAGGGAAGCGCCGCCGCCGGTGGAAATGTGGGTGATCTTATCGGCAAAGCCGAGCTGCTCGCAGGCAGCCGCACTGTCGCCGCCGCCGACGATGGTCACCGCATCGCTGTCGGCAAGCGCCTGCGCGACGGCAATGGTGCCCTTTGCCAGCGTGGGATTCTCGAACACGCCCATCGGACCGTTCCAAACGACGGTCTTGGCGCTCTTGACGGCATCGGCAAACAGCGCACGGGTCTTTTCGCCGATGTCCAGTCCCTCCATGTCGTCGGGAATGGCGTCCGCAGCGACGGTCTTGACCTCAATGGGAGCGTCGATGGGGCTGGGGAAGCCGGCGGCAATCACGGTATCGACCGGCAGCAGGAGCTTGACGCCCTTTTCCTCCGCCTTCTTCATCATGTCCTTGCAGTAGTCGATCTTCTCACTGTCGAGCAGGGACTTGCCAACGGAGTAGCCCTTCGCGGCGAGGAAGGTGAACGCCATGCCGCCGCCGATGATGAGGGTATCGACCTTCTCCAGCAGGTTATTGATGACGTTGAGCTTGTCGGAGACCTTTGCACCGCCGAGGATGGCGACGAACGGACGCTCGGGATCGGCAAGCGCCTTACCCATAACGGAGACTTCCTTTTCCACGAGGAAGCCGCAGACGGCGGGCAGGTAATCCGCGACGCCGGCGGTCGAGGCGTGGGCGCGGTGCGCCGTGCCGAACGCGTCATTGACAAAGATGTCCGCGAGGGAGGCAAGCTCCTTGGAAAGCGCGGGGTCGTTCTTGGTTTCGCCCTTTTCAAAGCGGGTGTTTTCCAGCAGCATCACGTCGCCGTCCTTGAGAGCGGCAGCCTTGGCGTGCGCATCGGGACCGGCAACGTCGTCAGCCATGACCACGGGCTTGCCCAGCAGCTCGCTCAGACGGTCGGCGACGATCTTCAGACTCAGCTCGGGCTTGTACTCGCCCTTGGGCTTGCCCATATGGGAGCAGAGGATGACCTTCGCTCCGTGGTTGACCAAATACTCAATGGTAGGCAGGGCAGCCACGATCCGCTTGTCGCTGGTGATCTTGCCTTCCTTGGTGGGGACGTTAAAGTCGCAGCGGCACAGGACCCGCTTGCCCTTGACGTCGATCTGTTCAACGGATTTCTTGTTGTAATTCATGGGGGGACCTCCTATTATAAGTGCTTTGTACGGACCGGTGGAAAAGCCGTCATTTCTTCATCTTTCCGTAGTCCTTCAGATGGGGAAAATCGAGCTGCCGCAGCGCCTCAAAGACGCCCACGGCGACGGAATTGCTGAGATTCAGGCTCCGCGCCTCCTCCCGCATGGGGATACGGACGCAGCTTTCGTAATTTGCGTTCAGAAATTCCTCGGGCAGACCCTTCGTTTCACGACCGAAAAAGAGGAAGCAGCCGTCGTTGTAGTCCGCCTCGGTATAGCAGCGCGGCGCTTTGGTGGAAAACAGCCGCATTTGACTGACGATATTTGCGGAAAAAAGTTCCGCAAGGTTTTCATAAACCCGCACATCGACCAAATGCCAGTAGTCCAGTCCCGCCCGGCGGACGGCCCGCTCGGAAATGTCGAAGCCCAGCGGCTTGACCAGATGCAGCACCGAGCCGGTGGCGGCACAGGTACGGGCGATATTGCCGGTATTTTGCGGGATCTCCGGCGCGACGAGAACAATGTTCAGCATGGCTTCCCCGACGGGACGGTAGATTCCGGCGGACGGTCGTCCCGCTCCGCCGCCCGGACTATTCTATGACAAATCAATTCAAAATTCAACTGTTTTTCTGCAAATTTCAAAAAAAATTCACACATTTTCGGCTGAAAAAATTTCGTGGCGAAGAACGTTGCAATTTTGTGCATTTTGCGCTATACTGTAACCCAACGCGGCGCGGGAGCGCTGCCGAACGGAGGAAAGGAGTGCCGCTGCATGAAGCGCTTCATCGACCGCACGCTCATCGAGTATCTGATCGTCGGTATCCTGAACTTTATATTGTGTACCGGCATCATGTTCCTGCTGTTCAACCTTTGGGGCGTCAGTACGCACTTGGCGCCGCTGGTGAACTACGGGCTGGGCAGCGTGATTTGGTATCTGTCCTGTAAATTTATTGTTTTCCGCGAGCGGCAGTCAACGGGGCAGCAGCTTCTGCGCTTTGTCGCGGAGGTCTTGATCTGCTATTTGGTTTCGTATTATGTGATCGCGCGGCCCTGCGCGGCGCTGCTGGTACGATCGGAGTGGGTGTCGGAGCTGTTTGCCTTCGGCGGCGCGGAGAAGGTGCGCGGAAACTGTGGAATGACGGTTGGCTCGTTTTCTTACGCGATATTGAACTATTTCGGACAGCGGTATTTCGTTTTCAATCGCCGCTTTGAGCATCATCATAAGGGAACCTCTGAATAAATCCCCGTCGGCGGACATCGATTCTTTTTTGCCAATCCTTCGGTTTGAAAAACTTGAAATATTGCGCAGCCGTTGGCGACAAAGGAGCCTTACG
>URWG01000111.1 GCA_900551495.1 uncultured Eubacteriales bacterium | reverse complement strand
TAAAAAGCCTTTCAAGCTTTTTAACAGATTCTATTATAATTTGCTGCGGCTTTTGGGCAATTATCTGCCCAAAAGCTCGTGGTACATCTGCATATATTCGTTTGCGGGCGCCTTCCAGCTGAAGTCGCACTGCATATCGTGCTTTGCAAGCAGGTTCCACTCGTCGCGGGCATTGTAATACAGCCCGACCGCACGGTCGATCGCGCCGAGGAAGTCGTCGGCATTGTAGCTTTGGAAGGTAAAGCCGCGCCCCTCGCCCGTCTGATTATTGTACGGCGGCACGGTGTCGCGCAGACCGCCCGTGGAGGCGACGATCGGCACCGTTCCGTAGCGCATTGCGATAAGCTGCGACAGTCCGCACGGCTCGGATTTCGACGGCATCAGGTACATGTCCGCGCCCGCATAGACCCGCGAGGCAAACGCGGGGTCGAAGCACAGGTTCACCGAGACACGCCCGGGATACTGCCGCGCCAAAGCGCTCAGGGCGTATTCGTACTGCTTTTCGCCGGTGCCGACAATGACGAGCTGGATCTCCCGCTCCAGCAGGCGCTGGGCGATATAGCACAGCAGGTCAATGCCCTTGTGTCCGGCAAGGCGCGTCACCATGGCAAGGATCGGCGCATCGGTATCCGTCCGCAGTCCCAGCTCCCGACGCAGCGCGAGCTTGTTTTCCCACTTGCCCGCCATCTTTTCGGCGCTGTAGTTGACGGCAAGGGCGGTATCCTTCGACGGGTTGTAGACGTCCGTGTCAATGCCGTTGGTAATGCCCCACAGCCACTTTGAGCGCAGCACGCCGTCCAGCCGATGCGCATAATAGGGGTAGCACAGCTCCTGCGCGTAGGTCTTGGAGACCGTGGTCACGATATCCGCCACCTCAATGGCGCCCTTCATCATGTTGACCGCGCCGTCGAAGTTCAGCTTGCAGCGGTATTCCTCCGGCAGACCGAGTGTGTTGTCGAAGAAGGTCGGGTCCGCCCAGCCCTGATATTCGACGTTGTGGATGGTAAAGACCGTCTTGACCTCGGGGCACCATGAGCCGTACAGTGCGCGGCAGTAGACGATGCCCATTGCCGTCTCCCAGTCGTGGCAGTGTAGGATCTCGGGCTTGAAGTCGATATAATACAGCGCCGCCATGACCGCCTTGGAATAGTAGGCGAAGCGCTCGCCGTCGTCAAAGTCGCCGTAGACCGTGCCGCGTGCGCCGAAGTAGTAGTCGTTGTCGATAAAGTAGATTTGCAGCTTCTTGCGGCGGCTCTTGAGACGGAAAATACCGACGTAGCTCTCGCGCCACGCAAGCTCCATGGAAAACGAGCCGACAAATTCCACCGCCACGTTCGGATTCTGCTTCACCCGTTTATAGTACGGCAGGAACAGCACGACCTCGTTGCCGGGAATATTCGCCAGCGCCTGCGGCAGTGCCTGTGCGACGTCACCGAGACCGCCCGTTTTGACAAACGGAGCCGCTTCGGACGCCATCATTGCGATTTTCATACAATTTCTCCTTTTTTAATGACCAGCGGATGCTCCGACGTACCGCGAAGGCGTGCGCCGGGGTGGACGATGACCTCCTTGTCCAGAATGACACATTCCAGCTCCGCACCCTCGCCGATCTGACAGCCCTGCATCACGATGCAGTCACGCACTGCGGCATTTTTACCCAAACGGACGCCGCGGAACAGGACCGAGTGGATCGCCGTGCCCTCCAGCGTGCAGCCGTCGGCGACAATGCAGTCGTCGATCTGTGACGCGTCGCCGTAATAGGCGGGCACCTCGTCGCGGACCTTTGTATAGATGGTACGGTTCGGGCGACCGAACAGACCGTGGCGCACCTCGGGATTGAGCAGTGCCAAATTGTTGTGGTAGAACTCCGCCGTGCTCTCGTTGAACAGCGCCACGCCCTTGAACTGATAGGCGTTGACCTGCATTCCGGTCTCGGCAAAGCCGTGCATGACAAGGTCGCGCTCAAAGTGATAGCGGTTATGCGCAACCGCCTCCATGACCTCGCGCATCATAAACTCGCGCTTGATGACGAAAATGCCCATCGAGGCGAGGTAGCTCTCGTCGGCGCAGTAGTCCACGGCGATGTCCGTGACCCGCTGCTTATCGTCCACCTTGACGGCAAGGTCGAGCTGCTTGACGCCGTTGCAGATGCCCTTTTTCGCCACGACCGTCACGTCCGCGCCCGAGGCGATGTGCTGCTCGACGACCTCGCGGAAGTCAATGGCGCACAGAACGCCGCTGTCCGCCAGCACGATGTACTCCTCCTGCGAGCTTTCCAAAAAGCGCATTGCGGAATTGAGCGCCTCGAGCTTGCCGCGGTAGGAGCCGTTGTGCCCCATGGCAAAGGGCGTCAGGAATTCCATCCCGCCCTCGCCGAGGTCGAGGTCCCACTCCTGACCGGAGCCGATGTGGTTCATAAGCGACTGATAATTATACTTCGTGATGATACCGAGGTGCGAGATGCCGGAATTTGTCATATTGGACAGGGAAAAATCGATCTGGCGGTAGCGCCCGCCGTAGGGCAGGGACGCCATCGTCCGCTTGTTCGTCAGCTCGCCGAGGGAGCTGTCATAGATATTGGCAAAAATGATACCCATAGTTGACATGGTGATAGCCCTCCCCTTTCTCAGTAGATCTCGCCGGGTTTGATCGTCGTGTTCTGCTCCAGCGTTTTCGCCTTGCCGATAACGCTGATCTGCTTCGGCTCGTCCTCGGCGAAGCTCCCGCCGATCACGCAGCCGCGGCGGAGCACGCAGTCCTCGCCGACGATGGCATGGCGGATGATCGCGCCGCTCTCAATGCGGACGTTCGGCATGATCACGCTGTCCTCCACAAGCGCGCCGTGCTCGACGATACAGCCGGTGGAGATGATGGAATGGCGGATACAGCCGTAAATCTCGCAGCCCTCGGCGATAAAGCTGTTGTAATTCTCCGATTCGGCGGCGATAAAGCTCGACGGCATGGCGTAGTTTCGGGCGTAGATGCGCTTGCCCTTTTCGCCGTAGAGGTTGAAGGCAGGCTCGGTGCCCAGCAGCTCCATGTTCGCCTCCCAAAGGGAATTGATAGTGCCGACATCCTTCCAGTAGCCGTTGAATTCATAGGCATACATCCGATGACCCGCATTGAGCAGCGCGGGAATGACGTTCTTGCCGAAGTCATTTTCGGAGGTCGGGTCCTCCTCGTCGGCGATCAGGAAGCGGCGGAGGATGTCCCACTTGAATATGTAGATGCCCATGGAGGCGTTGGTGCTCTTCGGATGCTTGGGCTTCTCCTCAAATTCGTAGATCGCGCCGTCCTCGCGGGTGTTCATGATACCGAAGCGGCTTGCCTCGGTGAGCGGGACGGTGCGGACGGCGATGGTGCAGTCCGCATTCATCTTCTCGTGGTAGCGCAGCATTGCGGCGTAGTCCATCTTGTAGATGTGGTCGCCGGACAGGATCAGCACATTGTCCGGATCGTAGCGCTCGATGAACGCGATATTCTGATAAATGGCGTTCGCCGTGCCCTTATACCACTCGGATTTTTTGCTGCGGGCATAGGGCGGGAGCACCTGCACGCCGCCGTGGGAGCGGTTGAGGTGCCACGGCTGACCGTTGCCGATGTATTCGTTCAGCTCCAGCGGCTGATACTGGGTCAGGATACCCACCGTATCGATGCCGGAGTTCACGCAGTTGGACAGGGGAAAATCAATGATGCGGTACTTGCCGCCAAAGGGGACTGCAGGCTTTGCGGTGTTTTCCGTCAACACCATCAGACGGCTTCCCTGCCCGCCGGCAAGGAGCATCGCGACACAGCGCTTTTTCTGAAAATTCATGCTCATCTCTCCTTGTTCATATGATAGGGCGGCTCAGTCCGTGCCAGCCCCGACTTTTCTGGGTGCAACCTTGCGTTTATAGAATACCGCGGACATCGGTGCGATGGTAAAGCTGCCGCTGTAGGGCAGACCGTGGAGCGGGGTACGCTGCGCCGTAACGCTCGGCTGCGGAACGCCGCGTCCGCCGAAGCGCTCCTCCTCCGAGCTGAACACGACCTCGTATTCGCCCGCGCGGGGCAGTCCGAGACGGTAATCCTCACGTCTGACCGGGCAGAAATTGTACAGGCAGATCACCTCGCGTCCGCGTCTGTCAATGCGGCGGAAGGCGATAACGCTGTTGTCGCGGTCGTCGGCGGAGATCCATTTGAAGCCGTTCCAGTCCGAATCGTTGTTCCACATACTGCTGTTGTCCAGGTAGAAATGATTCAGCGTTCGGACGTAATCCTGCATCTGACGGTGGCGTTCGTAATCCAGCAGCATCCAGTCAAGCTGCCGGTCATATCTCCATTCGATAAACTGCGCAAATTCGTTGCCCATGAAGCTCAGCTTCTTGCCCGGGTGACCGATGGCGTAGGCGTAAAACACGCGCAGATTGCGGAACTTTTCATCATATTCGCCGGGCATCTTGTTGATGAGCGAGCATTTGCCGTGGACGACCTCGTCGTGCGACAGCGGCAGGATGAAATTCTCCGAATAGGCGTAGGTCATGGAGAAGGTCAGATTGTTGTGGCTGCCCTTGCGCCAGAGCGGGTCGAGCGACATATATTTCAGCATGTCGTTCATCCAGCCCATGTTCCACTTGAACAGGAAGCCCAAGCCGCCGTCGTAGTCGGGCTTGGTCACCATCGGGAAGGCGGTGGATTCCTCCGCCGCTGTGATGGCGTTGCGGCGCACGGAAAAGATCGCGCGGTTGAGCTTGCGCAGGAAGGCGATCGCCTCCAAATTTTCGCGCCCGCCGTATTTGTTCGGGCGGAACTCGCGGCGCCCGTAGTCGAGGTACAGCATCGACGCCACCGCATCCACCCGCAGTCCGTCGATGTGGTACATCTCCAGCCAATAGACCGCGTTGGAGATCAGGAAGGACTGCACCTCTCCCTTGCCGAAATCGAAAATGCGGGTCGTCCAATCGGGGTGCTCGTTCATCATCGGGTCGGACAGCTCATAGCAGCACGAGCCGTCAAATTCATACAGCCCGTTCTCATCCTTCGGGAAATGCGCCGGAACCCAGTCCAGCAGCACGCCGATCCCCGCCTGATGGCAGCGGTCGACAAAGTGCATGAGCTGCTGCGGCTCGCCGTAGCGGAAGGTCGGCGCGTAGTAGCCCGTCACCTGATACCCCCACGAGGGGTCGTAGGGATACTCCGAAAGCGGCATCAGCTCAACGTGCGTGTAGCCCATGTCCTTCAGATACGGCACCAGCTCCTCGGCAAGCTCGTCATAGCGGTAGCACGAGCCGTCGGGCTTGCGCCGCCACGAGCCGAAGTGCATCTCATAAATATTCATCGCGCTGTCCAGCAGCTTGCGCTTTCCCTGCTGACGGCGGTAGGCAGCATCCTTCCACTCGTAGCCCTCCAGCGTGCAGATACGGCTTGAGGTGTCCGGCAGCGCACAGCAGCGGAAGCCGTAGGGGTCGGATTTGTAGACCGTTCCGCCGTTTCGCTTTCGGATGAAGAATTTATAGGCGTTGCCCTCCCTTGCATAGGGAGAAAACGCCTCCCAGACGCCGTACTCCACCGGTTCCATCGGCAGATCGTCCGGATTCCAAAAGTTCCAATCACCGACGACGCTGACGCCCGCGGCATTCGGCGCCCAAACGCGGAAGCTGTAGCCGCTCACGCCGTCACGCTCGGCACGGTGGCACCCCAAATAGGTATACGCCCGCAGCTCGTCGCCGGAGGAAAAGCGTTTCAGGGCATTGTGCAGGTTTTGCTCCATTTTCTCTGTCTGCCTCCTTTGCGCAGTTCGGTTACCAACGGTTTCATTATACCACTTTGCACAAAAAATGCAACTATCTTGAAAGATTTTTCACATTTTTGTTGAATATTCCGCTTAGATTTCGTAATTGCGCCATTTCTTTGTATTGTACGGCGTTTTTCGCGAAAAATATGGGGAAATTTCCCCGCTTTGCGAGAAAATCTTCCGCCCCGTTCCCGATGAATATGCAAAAAATCCGCTACCCGATTGGGTAACGGTTCTTGCGTATAGTGGAGTGGATTTGTGCTGAATTACGCAAAAGCGTTCCAAAGAAAGTTCGCACCAATGCCTCCCCTGTGTAAGGGGGGACGTTTGCGAGCGCCGCCTGTGGCGGATACAGCG
>URWG01000110.1 GCA_900551495.1 uncultured Eubacteriales bacterium | reverse complement strand
TTGTCCGCGGAGCAAGGTCCGATGATGACGAGAAAACGGGAATCTGCTCCGGTAATGACGGCGCTGATCGCAGCATCACGCTCTTTTTTTAACGCTTTCAGCTTGTCGGAAAGCGGATATTCCTTTTTGCCGACGCCGCCGCAGATCGCCACCACGTCGCCCGTCGCGTTGTCAACGACGGTAATGGCGGACTGGAGCTGCTGGATACTGATGGTGTCGGGCACATTGTCGGGATTTTCGTAGACCTCGTCCACAATACGCTGAACATCGGGGTTGATCGTGGCGTAGATACGGTAGCCACCGGTCAGCAGCTTTTGCTCCGCCGCCTGCTCGCTGATCTCGTACTTTTCGCAGAGATCGTCGATGACATCACGGTAAACGGTGTCAACGAAGTAAGAATAAACGTTGCTGTCGCTGACGGCGTAGTTCAGAGCGCCGCACCACGGGCAATAATACTGCCCGTCCTGACCGAGCTTGTATTCCTCGCTGGTGC
Source organism: uncultured Eubacteriales bacterium (assembly GCA_900551495.1). Classification (GTDB taxonomy): domain Bacteria; phylum Bacillota; class Clostridia; order Oscillospirales; family Oscillospiraceae; genus JAZOXB01. The sequence continues at coordinate 5,644 of URWG01000110.1, read as the reverse complement.
CGCTGAAGGTACATGCGCTGCAGCGGTAGGTCTTTTCGTCGTAATTGCCGTTGTGGAACACCATCTCCTGCGACTTTGCGGCTTTATAATCCGCTTCGGAGGCAAAATAGCCCTGACGATACATCTCACTGAGAATGGTGAGCTGGCGTTCGCGGTTGTTCTTCGGACGGATATACGGGTCATAGAGCGAGGGGTTATTCGTAATGGCGATGATCGAGGCACATTCGGCGGGGGTCAGCTCGCTGATGTCCTTGCCGAAGTAGACCTGCGCGGCGCTCTGCACGCCGTAGCAGCCCTCGCCGAGGTAAATGGTATTCAGATACCACTCCATGATTTCGTTCTTGGTATAGCGCTGCTCGACGGCAAGGGCGCGGAAAATCTCCTGCACCTTGCGGTTGACGGTCGTCTCGTCGTCCTTAGAGAGATTCTTGATAAGCTGCTGGGTGATCGTGGATGCGCCGAAGGACGAGTCGCCGCCGAGGAAGTTGCGCACGGCGGAAAGCGTCCGCAGCCAGTCCACGCCGTTATGCTCGGGGAAGCGCTTGTCCTCAATGGCAACGGCGGCATTGACCATATCCTGCGGAATTTGGTCATAGCTCACCCAAATGCGGTTCTGCGTGGCATAGAGCTTTTGCAGCTCCTTGTATTCGCCGGTGGCGGGGTCGGTATAGTAGATGATCGAGGTTTGGGCAAGCGAAATGCTGTCCAAATTCATCGCCTCGGCATAATCCTCCGCCTTTGGAATGACGTCGGTTTTAAGGTACTCGGAGAATTTTGTCATAAAAATGGAGCCGGAAACGGCGGCGATCACGGCGAGCGTCGCGGCGATCACCAACAGCCAAAGCGTGATTTTTCCGAGAATATGGAGCGCCACGCGGGCGATCCGCCAGGCAAGATGGGGCTGCTTGGCAGGCAGGTTTCGATTGTCGGCCATGGAATAGACCTCACTTTCCGAAAGTATTTATTATTGAAGCTCGTTGCGCAGCGCGTCATTCCGCCGCACCACGAGGAAGAGCTACCATCCCTATTTATATAATTATATCACGCTTGTCAAATCTGTATTATCGCTTTTTTTGTTGGATAAATCAAGCGTTTTTATAAAAAACTACGGTGGGGTGAAGATCATGCGTCGTATCTTTGGCATAGTATGCGTCAGCCTCCTGTTTTTGGGAATTTTGAGCGCCGAAATTTCGGCAGCGTATGTGGTCTGCGAGCGCGACGGTTATGTCGCTGCGGAGGACACGGACAGCGGCGAGACGGTGCGGACCGATGTGCGCGTTTGCTCCCTGCCCGTGTCGGATCGGGAGCGCCTGCGCAGCGGGATCGTCTGCCAAACGCGTCGGGAGCTTGCCGCCTGCATCGAGGACCTTAGCCCGTAAGGGGGCAGAAATTCTTTTCGTCCGTTTTCCTCTTGATTTTCTGCCGCGAAGCGGTTACAATAGAGACAGAAACCAAGACATGGGAGGTCGTCCGATGGAGGAGTACGGCGCGGATATTATTTCGATCACAGACGAAAACGGCGTGGAATACGAGCTGGAGGTGCTCTCCTCCGTGACCTACAAGGGCGCGGAGTATCTGGCACTGACGCCCGCGGACGCCTCTGACGAGGAAGAAGAGCTGGAGATCAGTATTCTTCGCTCCGCACAGGATGAGCACGGCGAGCCGATTCTTGAGGTCGTCGAGGACGATCAGGAGCTGGAGGAGGTCTACGACCTGCTGCTGGATCAGATGTTCGAGGACGAAGAGACGGAGGACGACTGATTCCCGCCTGTTTGACGAAAAGCAAAGGAAAAAGTTCCCTGCCGGGTGCGTGATAGCTCTCTTTAAACCCACATCATTTTTTCGGGATGTCGGATTACTTTCATGACGGCGTGCAGGCCTCCCGTTCCGGCTCCGACCGAGAACGGACGTTGGAAGCTGATAAGTCATGAAGAGACAACCCACCTGCCGTTTTGTGCAGGTTATAAACAGAGCTACACGGCCGCGGCGGGGTTTTTCTGCCCTTTTTTGTAAACTTTTTTTGTATTCTTTGACTTTTCACTTGCAAGTCGGCAAAATTGATAGTATAATATCTCTCGCTTATACCGTTCGGGATGACCCGAAACTACGCACGAAAGAGGTAAAAGGAAAATGAGTGCTTCCCGCGAAAGAAAAAAGCGTGCCGGTCAGGTCAATGAACCTGCCGTCCCGCAGCAGAAGAAGTCGAAAAAGCTGTCCGAGGGCTGGGTGTTTGCCATCTGCATCGTGCTGGTGGTGGCGATCGTCTTCGGCGGGCTGTTTGCCTACCGCGCCGTTCAGCGCAACAAGACCGTTCTGACCGCCGGCGGTCATGAGGTCTCCGTGAAGGAATTCAACTACTTCTATTACTCCCTCGTCAGCAATATCGGCAACTACGCCTCCTATCTCGGCATCGAGAGCGGTGCGGGCCTTGCCGACCAGTATGTCAAGACCTCCGCGGCTACTTATCTCGGTCTGTTCGGACTGGATTCCGGTTATCTTTCCGAGGTTGACAGCACCGACGAATACTACAGCGTGACATGGGCGCAGTTCCTTGCCCATGCCGCCATGGAAAATGCAGCCAGTGTTTATGGTGTCTGCGCCGAGGCGGAAAAGAACGGCTTTGAGCTTGACGAGGACGAGCTTGCCGAGATCGACGAAGAGATCGACGCCATTGCCGACTACGCGGATCAGGCGGGCTACAGCCTCAATAAGTATATCGGGCTGCTGTTCGGCACCGGCTGCAACGAGAGCGGCTACCGCGAATACCTAAAGGCAACGCATATCGCCCCAGCCACTATCCCCAGAGCCTCGACTATACCGATGAGGAGCTTTCCACCCGCTATGACGAAAGCCCCGAGACCTTTGACAAGGCGACCTTCTACAGCTACACCGTGAGAGCCTCCGAGTTCATGGAGAGCACGACCGACGAGGAAACCGGTGAGACGCTCGACCCGACCGACGAGAACCGCGACGAGGCGAAGAAGGCAGCTGAGGAAATGCAGGCAAAATTCGACGTCGAGAGCGACAAGGTTACCGTTTCCGCCGACTATACCAAGACCAGCGTCACCTCCTCCTTCACCGAGGAAGCGGCAGAGTGGATGTTCGGCGACGCGAAGGCAGGCGACGTGAAGCTCTTTGCCAGCGAGGACGGCAACACCTATTATGTCCTGAAGCTGCTGGACAAGGAGGATTATAACACCTTCGATCTGCTCTATATGTACGTTCCCGATGACTCGACCTCCTCCGACGACACCGAGGATACCGAGAATACCGAGGATACCGAGAGCGACGAGCCGACCGCCGAGGAAAAGGTCGCGTCGATCAAGGAGTCTCTGGAGGCCGATGGCTCCCGCGAGAACTTCACCGCGCTGACAAGCGAGTATACCTCCAGCTCCACCGATGTTTTGGAGGCTGCGGGCAGAAACTCTCTTGCCGCTTACTCCAAGGACGCGCTGACGTGGGGCGCCTTTGAGACGCGCAAGGAAGGCGATTGGAACGTGTTTAAGGGCACCTCCGGCACCTACTTTGTCTACTTCGTCGGTCTGAACGAGCACACGCTCCGTTTCTACAACGTTACCAACCAGCTCAGAAACGACTGGTACACCGAGACGACGCAGGCTGCCATCGACGCCTGCAACTACGATGAGGACGCCGCAATGAATGCAGCGGTGAACCGCATCCTCGGCAGCAACAACAGCTGATTGACACTGCATTAAAATCAGCCCGCTTTTTCGGCGGGCTGATTTTTTGAAATATGGGAGAAGGAGAATCACCATGAGCGAGCGATTCCTACGGGAGGAAATGCTGCTCGGCAGCGCTGCAATGGAGCGGTTGGCACGGGCGCATGTGATCGTTTTCGGCATCGGCGGCGTAGGCAGCTACGCGGCGGAGGGGCTGGCGCGTGCAGGCATCGGCGCGCTGACGCTGGTGGACAGCGATACGGTGGGGGAGAGCAACATAAACCGCCAGCTCTGCGCCCTCGGCTCTACGATCGGGCAATTCAAGTCCGACGTTATGGCACAGCGCATTTCGGACATCAATCCGGATTGCCGCGTTACATCATTGCCTGCGCTTTATAATGAGGAGAGCAAGGAGCGGTTTTTTACGCAGCGGTATGATTATATCGTTGACGCGATCGACCTTGTTTCCTGCAAGCTCAGCCTGATCCAAACAGCGCTGGAGCGCGGTATCCCGATCATCAGCGCAATGGGGACGGGCAACAAGCTGGACCCGACGCAGTTTTGCATCACGGATATTTCCGAGACTTCGGGCTGCCCGCTGGCGCGAATTATGCGTCGGGAGCTGCGGGCGCGGGGAATTGAGCACCATACCGTCCTCTACAGCAAGGAACCGGCGCAGAAGCCCGCCGCAACGGAAGCACCGCCGCCGGGCAGACGGACGGTTCCGGGGTCCGTGTCGTGGGTGCCGTCGTGCGCGGGCTTGATGCTCGCGGGCTATGTGGTCCGCCGACTGGCAGAAGAATAAAGAACGGGAGCGCTTCGGAATTGAAGCGCTCCCGTTTTGGCTTTACTTATTTTCGCAATATGCCTTTGCGGTCTTTGCGGCAAGGCGGGCGTTGTTGAACACCAACTGAATGTTGGAATTCAGGCTGTCGCCGCCGGTCAGATCCTTGACCTTCGCCAGCAGGAACGGTGTCGTTGCCTTGCCGTGGATGCCCTGCTCGCGGCTTTCCTTGACCGCCTCGTCGATGGCTGCGTTGATGACCTTTTCATCCATCGAGTATTCCTCGGGGATGGGGTTGGTGACCAGCATACCGCCGCCCAAGCCAAGCTCATGCTGCGTTTTGAACGCAGCGGCAAGCTCCTCCGGCGTGTCAATCTCGTAATCGACGGAGAAGCCGGAATGACGCGTATAGAAGGCGGGCAGCTCCTTTGTGCCGTAGCCGATGACGGGAACACCGTGGGTTTCAAGGTATTCCAGCGTCAGACCGAGGTCCAAAATCGCCTTCGCGCCGGCACAGACGACCATCACGGGGGTATGCGCAAGCTCCTCAAGATCGGCGGAGATGTCCATGGTCGTCTCCGCGCCGCGATGCACGCCGCCGATGCCGCCGGTAGCAAAGATCTTGATGCCTGCCATATGCGCAATAATCATTGTAGTGGTAACGGTGGTGGCGCCGTCCTCACCGCGTGCGCAGAGGACTGCCAGATCGCGGCGGGAAGCCTTGGTAATTGCCGTGCCCTTCTTGCCGAAATAGTCGATCTCCTCGGGGGTCAGACCTGCCTTCAGACGACCGCCGATGACAGCAATCGTGGCGGGGACAGCGCCGTTTTCGCGAATGATCCGTTCGACCTTGAGCGCGGTCTCAACGTTCTGCGGATAGGGCATACCGTGAGAGATGATGGTGGATTCGAGCGCCACGACGGGCTTTCCGGCGGCAAGCGCCTCGGCAACCTCGGGTTGAATGTCCAAATACTTGTTCAGCATGAATCAAAGCTCCTTTACTAAGTTTATATCGTAGTCCGTCATCCGAGCGCGAACGGCGTCGGCTGACAGACGCGGATTGACGGTTTGTACGGATTCCACGGCGATCGCGGCGGCACAGGCGGCGGAGGCGGCGGTCTGCGTCAGGTCCATCCCCTCCAAATATGCCCAACCGAGCGCTGCCATATAAGCGTCTCCC
>URWG01000109.1 GCA_900551495.1 uncultured Eubacteriales bacterium | reverse complement strand
CCGCCGGTGGATATTCTGGTCAACAACGCGGGGGTCGCCCAATACGGCTTGATTTCTCAGGTGACCGAAGCGGAATTTTCGCGCCTGTTCTCCGTCAATGTCGGCGGTATCTACCGCTGCGTCAATGCGGTCCTTCCTGCAATGCTGCATCGGCAGGGCGGCTGTATTCTGAACATCGCCTCCATGTGGGGGCAGGTGGGGGCGTCCTGCGAGGCGATCTACTCTGCGACGAAGGGTGCGGTCATTGCGCTGACGAAGGCGCTGGCGCAGGAGCTGGGACCCTCGGGCATCCGCGTCAACTGCGTCTCGCCCGGCGTGATTTTGACCGACATGGTCGCAAACGTCAGTGAGGAGACGCTGACCTCGCTCGCCGAACAGAATTTGGTCGGACGCAACGGCTCACCTGAGGATATTGCCGAGGCGCTGGTGTATCTTGCCAATGCGCCGTTTATTACGGGACAGGTGCTTGCGGTCAACGGAGGACTTGTGCTCTGAGCTCGGCGCTGCCACAAAATATGGAACGGCAACAAAATTTGATGTCGAAATTTAGCGTATTTTTGCACACGCCCGCGCTTGCCTGTGACGCCGCGCCTGTGATATAATAGTCAGGAATCTCCGAATCGACCGAGATTCGGAGTTTTTTGCGTGCATTTGTGCGACACGGGGAAGGAGGGAATACGATGCAGCCTGTCACACTGTCAACGGAAGAGCTTCGGAAACTGCTGTCCTGCGGTTGTCCGGATGCGGTTGCGCTGTATCTCTACCGACGCTCCGCACAGCCCGCGGAAACTGCGGTCGATGCGCTGCATTTTACCGTCCCGCAGGTGGTCGCCGCCACGGAATGTCTGCGCCAGCTCGGACTTTGGGAATCGCCCGAGCGCCCGCCCTTGCAGCCCGAGCGTCCCGTTTATACGGAGGACGACATCCGACGGGCAATGCGCGACGATCGGACGCGGTTTTCCAAGCTCGTCGGCGAGGCACAGCGCCGTCTCGGTCGGACCCTTTCGACGGAGGAGCTGAAAACGCTGCTGTCCTTTGTGGACTATCTGCGGCTGCCCGTGGAGGTCGTCGGTCTGCTGCTCTCCTACTGTACCGAGCGGGCGAGACGACGAGCCATGCGTGCGCCGTCCATGCGGACCATTGAGAAGGAAGCCTACCGCTGGGCTGACGATAACATTGACAATTTGGAAACCGCCAGCTTCTATGTTCAGCAGCAGCTCCGTCTGCACACCCGTATTCAACAGCTCCGCCTGCTGCTGCAAATCGATCAGCGGCGGCTGACGGCTGCGGAGGAGCAGTACCTTACATCGTGGATCGCCATGGGCTTCGAGGATGACGCGATCCGCCTCGCCTATGAGAAAACGTGCCTGAATACGGGCGCGCTGAAGTGGGCATACATGAATTCGATTTTGACCTCGTGGCACGAGAACAATTTGCATACCCCCGCGCAGATCGCGCAGGGAGATGCCAAAGCCGCCGCAGGAAACAAACGGCGCGGCAACGAAATGTACGCCACTCACGACGCCCCGCTGACCCCGTTGGAGAAAAAAGCGGTCGCGCGTGCGCTGGCGAAGGCACAGGAGGGATAGGGCATGGCTTACAGCGAACAGGTGCTTCGCCGCGCCAGAACCCGCTTGGAGCAGGCGCGATTTGAACGCGAACGTGAAAACGACGAGCATCGGCGCATTGCCTACGAGCGCTACCCGCGACTGGCGGAGATCGACCGCGAGCTTCGCCGCTCGATGATTCAGCTGACCGCCGTTGCCCTGCGGAAGGACGCCGACGCCTCTGTTAAGGAGATTCGTGACCGTAATTTAGCGTTGCAGCGGGAGCGGGAATGGATCCTCGAGGCGGGTGATTTTGAGGAGGGCTTTCTCGATGATGCGCCGGTCTGCGCCAAATGCGGCGGGACGGGCTATCAAGGCTCGCAGATGTGCTCGTGTCTGCGCGAGCTTTGCCGGCAGGAGCAGAAAAAAGAGCTGACCAGCCTGCTCAGCACCGGACGCGAGAGCTTCGAGAATTTCCGTTTAGACGTCTATCCCGATACCCTTGACCCGCGCCTCGGCACGTCGCCGCGGAAGCTGATGCGGTCGAATTTGGAGGAGTGCAAAAATTTTGCGCGGACCTTTGCACACGGAAGCGGCAGCCTGCTCTTTTCCGGCGCGACGGGACTGGGCAAAACGCTGCTCTCCGCCTGCATAGCACGGCAGGTTGCCGACCGCGGCTTCAGCGTGGTCTATGAGACGGCGATCCGCCTGTTTTCGGACTTTGAAACGGAGAAATTCGGCGCCGACGCAGAGGAAAATCGCGGACTGACGCGGAAATATCTGCAATGCGATCTCCTCATCATTGACGACCTCGGAACGGAAATGACGACGCAGTTTACGATCTCCGCGCTGTATCATATCGTCAACACGCGCATGATGGAGGGAAATTCGACGATCATTTCGACGAATCTTCTGCCCGAGGCGATGGAGCGGCGTTATTCTCCGCAGATCGCCTCCCGCGTCGAAGGCTCCTATCAGCTCATCAAATTCGTCGGCAACGACCTTCGCCGCACATAATAAATCCAAGGCAGGTGCTTTCCGCATCTGCCTTTTTTGACAATAAAAAAGCGGACGCCCGAGGTGGGCGTCCGCGATAATTTTGCTTATTCTTCTTCGTCCTTCTTGGCATCCTCGATGATCTTTGCCTGATTCATCTGCGGAACTTCCTCGTAGCGGACAAACTTCATGGCATAGGAGCCGCGACCCTGCGTCATGGAACGCAGATCAATGGCGTAGCTGCTCATCTCACCGACGGGGACTTCCGCCTCGACAATCTGCCAGCCGCGGTTTGCGGGATCGGGGTTCATGCCCATGACACGACCGCGGCGCTTGTTGAGGTCGCCGATGATGTCGCCCATGTTGGCGTCGGGAATGGAGACCTTCAGCTCGGCGATCGGCTCGAGCAGGGTGGGAGCGGCGGTGGGCAGACCTTCCTTGAAGGCAATGCCGGCAGCGGTCTGGAACGCCATATCGGAGGAGTCAACGGGGTGGTAGGAGCCAAAGTACAGCGTTGCCTTCAGGAACACGACCGGATAGCCCGCGAGGACGCCCTTGCCGATGCAGTTGCGCAGACCCTTTTCGACGGAGGGGATGAAATTCTTCGGCACGCAGCCGCCGACCGTCTCATCCGCGAAGATCATATCCTCGGTTTCGGACTGCGGCTCAAAGCGAATGTAAACGTCGCCGAACTGACCGTGACCGCCGGACTGCTTCTTGTGGCGTCCGTGGATCTCGACCTTTTTCTTGATGGTCTCGCGGTAAGCAATCTTTGCGGGACGGAGCTCTGCCTCGACCTTATACTTGCTCAGCAGCTTTGCAATGATAACGCTCAGGTGAATGTCGCAAACACCGGCGATAATCATTTCCTTGGTTTCGGGATCGTTGCCGTAGGTGAAGGAGGCATCCTCCTCGTTGAGCTTGACCAGACCGGCAGCGACCTTGTCCTCCTGCCCCTTGGTCTTGGCATAGATCGCCATGCGATAGCAAGGCTCGGCGTATTCCATCTTCTTGATGGTAACGACCTTGCCGGCAAGACCCAGCGTATCGCCGGTACGGACGGAGGCGAGCTTCGTGAACACGCCGATGTCGCCGCAGCAGACCTTGGAGGTCTTGGCGTTGTCCTTACCACGCGGGAAGAAGGTGTTGCCCAGCTTTTCGTTATCGCCGGTGCGGGCGTTGACGACGGTCATGGTATCCTCAATGTCGCCGGAGATGACCTTGAAGTAGGAGTTCTTGCCGTACTGGTCGGCGACGGTGTTGAACACGAACGCCATCGGGCTGCCGGCGGGGTCGAGCTTGAACTCGGACTCGTTGCCGTCCTCGTCCACGGCGATCATGGGCTTGCCCTCAAGCGGGGAGGGAGCGAACTTCTTGAGGTTTTCCATCAGGCGGACGGTACCCAGACCGCTGACGGAGCAGCCGCAGAATACGGGGGTAACGGTTCTCTGCGCAATGCCGTCCTTAATGCCCTTGGTCAGCTCCTCGGGGGTGAACGGCTCTTCCATGAAGAACTTCTCCATGAGGGCTTCGTCGGTCTCGGCGACCTGCTCGTTCAGCTCCATCATGTACTCTTCAATCTTTTCCTCGGCGTCGGCGGGGAGCGCGATCTCCTTGCCGTTTACGTCGTAGGCTTTCTTTTCGATCAGATCGACGACACCGACCGCCTGCTCGCCGTTGAGGATGGGGAAGGTGAAGGGGATCGCGGAGGCGCCGAAGGTGGAGCGGATGGCATCAAACGTGCCGAAGAAGTTGGCGTGCTCCTCGTCAAGCTTGGAAACGTAGAACATTGCGGGAAGATTCGCGTCGGCAAGGGACTTCCAGCTCTTTTCGGTGCCGACAACGATGCCGGACTTGGCGGACAGGCAGATCAGACCGGCGTCGGCGACGCGGAGAGACTGCACGACCTCGGCTGCAAAATCAAAGTAGCCGGGGTTATCGAGAACGTTGAGCTTGCAGCCGGCGTACTCCACGGGGATAACGGAGGTTTTGATGGAATACTGGCGCTTCTTCTCTTCGTCGTCAAAGTCGGAAACGGTAGTGCCGTCGGCACGCTTGCCCAGACGGGTGATCGCCTTGGTGAGGAAGAGCATACTCTCGCAGAGGGCGGATTTGCCATCGCCGCCGTGACCGAGCAGCGCAATATTGCGGATGTCCTTCGCAGTGTACATATTGTTGAAAATCTCCTTTCTGTGCAGTCGGGAAGGGACTGCGGGCGGCATTCCGATGTTGCCACAATTAGTTTCATTATACACGATGGTTTCAAATATTGCAATGACTATTCCAAATTTTTCGTTAAAAATGTGCAGAAAAGGTGCAAGGGATTCAGAATTTCAGCAAAACATAGGTAAGAAAGCCGTTGACCGCAGCCCAAACGAGCCGAAACAGCAGAATATTCAGCGGCGAAAGGACGGCGGCAGCGTCCCAAATCAACAGCGCGGCGCACAGCATAAGACCGACGATGCCGCCGAGCATACTCAGGAAGGTCGAAAACAGGGCGCAGATACGAAGCGTCCGACCCGCCGAGACGGCGGTGGCAAAGGCACCGAAGCTGTCCTTGGCGATCAGCGCACCCTGACGGTTTTTTTCGCTGCGGTCGTCGGCGGAGAGGCGCAGACGTTCGCGGTAATCGGGAAAGCGCATGGACGCGGCGGAAATCTCATATTTTGCCGAGATCAGCTCCGGCGTGATGAGAAAATCGCGCGTTGCCGGAACGACGGAAAAATTGCGGTTGGCAAGCACACTGCGCAGACCGATCTTTGTCGAGTGATTGGGCTTATAGCGGAGGGCAAAAACGCCCGCAAGCTCACCGTTCACGGACACATAGACCGCCTGCCGCACCCGTGCACCCTCGGGCATATGCACGCCCATGCTGCGCATAAAGGCGAGCGAGCCGACCAGCACGATGTCGTCGAAAATCTCCGCGCCGATGCCGCCGATGTCATAGAAGCGGTGGTCGGCAACGGGACAGTGACTGCCGAGCTGGGATTGCAGCAGCGTCTCAAACAGATCGACCAGCGGACTGTTCGCGGCGTTCAGTGCGGCAAGAGCGTAGGCGATCACGCGACCTGCGGGATATGACCCGTAAAGCTTCATGCCGTTGGAGGAAATGTTGCTTTTGGGGAACAGATCCTCGTCGCGGAGGATGATGGTGTGTTTGCCGCCGAAGATCTGCGCGCCGTACCAGCCGCAGAGAGCGCCGCCGAAATTGGACAGACGCTTTGCCAGCCGCGCAAACGGTCGTGCGTATGCCATCGCTCCGCAGAAGGGCAGCGCACCGAGCAGGAGCAGCAGCCAGCTCAGCACAAGGTCCTTCTGCATAAAGTAGGACAGCAGCCATGCCGCCGCACCCGTCAGAAGCAGGATACACCAGCCGTAGACGCGGAAGAGCTTCTGCGGGCGGTCGGGTTGGAGCAGGTGCTCCATAAAATCGTCGGGCTTGCCGACGTCGCGGCGGAGCGAGGCGGCGTCCTTGAGCAGCTGCGGCGTGTCGTAGACGCCCATCGGGGAGGAAAAGGAGTTGACGGCACGGAGCGTATGGCGCATCGCCTTCTTTTCGCAGAGAATGGAGCGCATCAGGAAGAAGTACAGCACGATTACCACGGCGCAATAGTTCGGCTCAACACTGCCACGGTGGCGGACGGTGTGGATCAGGGCGAGTACGGCGGGGG
>URWG01000108.1 GCA_900551495.1 uncultured Eubacteriales bacterium | reverse complement strand
ACCCCATAAATTGTTACCCGATTTTGACGGTTACGGACTTTTTTGACAGTCTGAACAAAGGCGGGGTTTTCCCCGCCTTTGTTATTGATTCAGAAGTGTTTGCTCCAACGCGGTCAGGTCTGCCGAAGCGGCGCTGTTTTTCAGCGTAACCTCCCCCTCTGTACCCTCGGGCAGGAGCAGTCCGCACTCGTCCAGCCGCCTTCTTGTCTCCCGCGCCGTTCCCTCCGCGCCGTCGAAGAAGCGGACGTCCGCGCCGAATACGGCGTGAATCGCCTCCTTCAAAAACGGGAAGTGCGTACAGCCGAGCACCACCGCATCCGGCAGCGGGTCCAGCGCGGCGGAAAGCTCCTCCCGCAGGACACGCTCCACCGCAGCGCCGTGCAGCTCGCCCCGTTCGACGAACTCCACCAGCTCGGGGCAGGGACATTTTATAATATGGCAATTTTCGGCATACTGCGCCATCAGCGCGGCAAATTTCCGCTCACGCAGGGTCGCCTCCGTCGCCATGACGACAATGCGCCCCTCAGGAAAGGCGCGGAGCGCAGGCTTAAGCGCCGGCTCGATGCCGATAATGATTCGGTCGGGATAGCGCTCCCTCAGCTCGTCGATCGCCGCCGAGGTCGCGGTATTGCAGGCAAGCACCAGCGCCTTTGACTGCTCCAGCAGCCGCGCGGCGTGCTCCATCGTCAGGCGGCAGATGTCCTGTGTCGGGCGTGAACCGTAGGGCGCATTGGCAGAGTCGCCGAAATACAGGTAATTTTCGCTCGGAAGCTCCCGACGCAGAGCCCGCAGCACGCTGATACCGCCCACGCCGGAGTCAAAAACGGCGATCGGTCGTTGACGCATGACCGCACCTCCCTCTTTCTATGTGGGATACGCGAAGGTCTGAATCTGAGTCACCGCATCGGCGGTAACATCGGCAGGCAGCATAAAGCTGTCCAGCGTGAAGGAAACGGTTTTCCCTGCGGCGGGCGGGTCGGACAGATAGGCGTAAAGCACGCCGAGCACCGCGTCGTCCTCGCCGTAGAGCACCGCAGCGACGCACGCCATGCTCTCGCTCTTCGTGACAGCCTCGTTCTTGATCTCGCCCGTCAGGGTCAGCCCGCCGTAAACCGAGTCGCGAAGCTGCGTTTTGTCCGTTACCGTGTAACGCACGACCGCATCCTCCGCCGCTGTCTCGGCAGCGAGGTCGAAGGTCAGGTCAGCCGCGCCGACCGCATCGGTGTCAACGCGCGATTCGTCATAGTAGCAGGCGGTCTCCCCGCTCGCGATCACGTTCGGATACGCCGTGACTGCGGAGAGCGTTTTGACCGTGCTGCCGCCCGCCGATGCCGTAATGTCCATCGGCGGCAGACTGAGCGGCGCGGTGCCGTCATTGCGGACCGTCACCCACACGCTCAGCCAAACCTCGCCGAGCGAATTGCGGAAGAGCGTGCCCCCCTGCCCCGTCAGAGCGTAGCGCGGCACCTCGGTCGGTGTCTGTGTGGGTGCTTCGGTCGGCTCGTCGGAGGTCGCAGTCGGCGCTTCGGTCACGACATCGGTCGCAGGTGCGGTCGTAATGTCTGTCTCGGTGGGGAGCTTGTCCTCTCCGCAGGCACACAGGGAAAACAGCAGCGTGAGCGCCGCCGCAAAACAGATCAGCTTTTTCATTTTCTTGCTCCTTTATATCGATTCTTGCTGCTTTGACGCAGCAGAGGAAAAATTGTTCCGTTCTCGGTTATAGTATAGCATAGATTTCCCCATTTGAAAAGGCTTTTCGCATTGACATTCGCACAACTGCGCTTAACGGGTATGCCTCGTATCAACGCCGCGCCTGCACCGTTTCGGGGCTTCCTTGCGGACTGATTTGTAATTGCGAAGCAGGAGCACCCGCAAGCGGCTGTCCGCTGCGGATACTCCTGCTTTTGTTACATCGTCTTGTGCTTGAGGCTGCCGCCGGAAGGAAAATTCCGACCACGACGTTTCAGTACTTTTTTGTTTTTTCCTCCACGCCTTCAGAACGCTTCGGATTATGTCGTTGAACCGATCCGCATCCCACGCGCTTCTTCCGATAAACAAACCGTCAATATTGTCCTGCTCGATCAGCAGCGGTGCATTGTCCGGATTTACGCTCCCCCGTACAGGAGGGGAATCTGCTCGGAGACGTCTTGCCGAACAGGTCGGCAAGCTTTTGACGAATCACGCCGTGTTTCTCTGCGGCATATGCTTCATCGGCAGGCATACCGTTCACGCCGATTGCCCATACCGGCTCATAAGCAATCCGAAGACGCGGGGCATCGCCGCTTGAAACGCCTTGCAGTGCGAGGTCAAGCTGTCTGTTCAGGACGTCGTTTGTCTGTCCGGAATTCTTTTCCGGTTCGGTTTCCCCAATGCACAGCAGCGGCGTAAGCTGATAGCGAAGTGCGCACAGAACCTTTCTGTTTTCCATCTCATCGGTTTCGCCGAAAATACGGCGGCGCTCACTGTGACCGATCATGGCAATTTCCGCCCCGACCTCCAGCAGCATACGCGGTGAGATTTCTCCGATAAGTTGACCTTCCCCTTCCCAACAAAGGTTCTGCGCACCCAGTCGAATTCCTCCGTGCGACGCGGCGGACGCTTCCGGCAGGGCGATAAACGGGGGAAGGACAAACAGCTCCATCGGCTCCCCTTGCAAATCGGCAGTGTTTTGCGCAAGTCTCTCCAAATAGTCCGCTGTTTGCGCAATACCCTTGTACATTTTTGTATTTGTGCCCAGATAGAGCCGCTGTGTCATCTCGCCTCAAGCTCCTTCCGGTGGTTGTCGTACTCGTGAAAGCGCACAACCTTCGGTGCGGAGCTGCAGGCGGGATCAAAACGCAGACCGAGCCATGTTTTCAGAAGCTCCTACGCCAGCTTTTCTCCGAGGGTGAAGGCTCCCATGCAGGCAATATTGCTGTCGTTACTCAAAATTGCGCGCTGCGCCGAGTATACATCCGTCAGCAGGGCCGCATATGCTCCCTTTACCTTATTTGCGGCAATGCTCATACCGAGCCCGGTACCGCAAAGCAAAACACCGCGCTCCGCCTTTCCTGCGGCAACAGCCTCCGCAACCGCAATCACCGTATTGGCATAAATCGCATCCATGCTGCCGTAATCCTCTGTCTCCCAGCCAAGTCTGCGCGCTGTCTCCATCAAGCCGACCTTCATCTGTACGGCATTCGGATCACTGCCGAAAATTGCCTTCATTGCTGTTCTTCCTCATTCATTTTTAGTCTCATTCGCCGAGGATTTCCAGGTCAATGCCCATCATTTTGCAAATCATTTTCAGCTCTTCGATATGATCTCCGTAGACAGCGTGTGCGTGGTTGGCATCAAAATTATCCAGAAAAACCCTGTAATCAAAATGAAGCTTGGCAAAGTTATGCGGGCACTCCTCATTTGTCAGCTTCTCTCGCTCCTTCGGCATGGACACCAGCTCAGCCGTAAACAGGACCATGCGGTATCGTCGCTTACCGTCGGCACCCATGGAACGGCAAAGGCATGCAATTGTGCACAAGCCCGGGCTGCCTGACAATTCACATAGCATCCTCCTCCGGCATAGATGTCGAGGCACGGAAAAAGAGTTACCTTGCTCAGATTTTCCTTCGGATTATTACTGCGTACGGCATACCACGTTGCCTCCGAGCCGCAATTACAGAATTCCAAAACCTGATTTTCCTCGTCCCAATGCCGAACATCCATAAAGAGAACAGGGTCATGCGTAAGCTGCTTCAGAATCTGCATTGTCAGAGCAGCATCGGAATCGGCTTCGCCGACATAGACGATCGGCTCCTTTTCGCCGTCCCAATCATACGGGTCGTTCATAAATGCCGCAGCGATACACTCCGTGCAGTGATGACAGCTCATATCATACCCGATTTTGACGGTTGAGGACTTTTTTGACAGTCTGAGCCGCCTCGGTGAAATCCGAGGCGGCTCTTACGCATTGATCAAAAAGCTTTGATCCGCCGCAGCGGAGCAGCAAAAGCAGTCAAAACGGGCAGTTGTCCTGTCAGCGTTTTTCATCCGTCTCGCGTTCGTCTGCGCGGAGCCGACCGAGCTTGCCGCCCGGATGCCATCTGACATATTGCTGCGGGGTGACGTCGGCCTGCTCCTGCAAAATGACGCTCAGAGCCTGTAAAACCAGCGTTTCCGCAAGAACGGACATTCTCGGCGCACGGTTCAAAGGACCGCCCTCCGCCGTAACACCCGCGTATAAATGCACGGCACTCTCACGAGCCAGCCATGAATCGTGATTCCCGCTCACGCCGATGACGGCGCAGCCGTTGTTTTTTACAGCCGAAACTGCGGCGCGCATTTCGGCAGTCTCGCCGCTGTTGGAAATGAAGATTACCACGTCGCCCGGCACGAGCTGACCGCAGGAGCCGTGGACGGCCTCCGTCCCATGCAGGAAGTAGCACGGTGTTCCGGTGGAGGAAAGCAGTGAAGCGATATAGCCCGCCAAATGCGCCGGCTTACCGATCCCCGAGACATGCAGACGCTTTCCGTGCGCCTTTGCCTCCGAAATGAGCCTTGCGGCGGCCTCCAGCTGTGCAGCATCCATGGCGTCGAGAAATTCCGGTACAGCGCTTTTTACGGTATTGACGAACGTGTTGAGTGCATTGGCTTCCGTTTGCTTCATTATTTTTTCTCTCCCTTCAGCAGTGAGGTATCTTGTACGGCAACGCCACGCGCCTGCATCAGCGCTTCTACCGCCTCCAGCCTCGGCAGCGACGGCATAGCGCCCATGGACGACACGGTAAGCGCCGCGGTGTGATTGGCAAACCGAAGCGTCTCCTCCGCCTGCCAGCCGCAGGCTGCGCCCACGCAGAAGGCGGCGACAAAGGAATCACCCGCCGCGGTGGGATCGACGGCGGTAATGCCGGTACAGCACGGACTGTGAGTAAAGACGCCCTCCCGGCAAAGCGCCGCACCGTCGTCCCCCAGCGTGATGAGAAGATTTTTGACGCCCTTTTTCATCAGCACTTCTGCAGCGGCGCGCACATCGTGCCGCTCCGGACCGGACACGGTACGGCGGATGGGAAGGCCGCAGAGATCCTGTGCCTCATGCTCGTTCGGAGAAAGATAGGTCAGACAGGAGAGCAGCGCATCGGGAAGCGGCGCGCTGGGCGCGGGATTGAGCATCACGGGAACGCCTGCAGCATGGGCATATTGCGCTACGGCGATGTTGACCTCCATGGGTATCTCCAACTGCAGAATTACGAGATCATATTGTGCAATGCCATTCTTCAGAAAGGCGACCTCGTTGGGCGTGAGCGTCATGTTCGCACCGGGGATGACGAGAATTCTGTTTTGAGCGGACTGTCCGGGCTGTCTTTCCAGAATAATCACGGCACAGCCGGAGGCTGCAGTCGGATCATAGAGGACATGGGATGTGTCGATTCCTGCCTCCGCGCAGACACGCAGCATCTCCTCACCGTTCGCATCTCTGCCGAGCTTGCCGACCATCGTCACCTCCGCGCCGAGGCGCGCCGCCTGTACCGCCTGATTGGCGCCCTTTCCTCCGGGCGCCTTTCGGAACGACTCGCCCAAAACGGTCTGCCCCTGACGGGGGAAAATCGTCGTCGTCGCGATCTGATCCATGACAAAGCTGCCGACTACCAAAATTTTCGGTCTGCGAGTCATCATTGTTTATTCCTTCTTTCCAATGTTCGTTTCAATGTGTCCTATGCTGTTCCATCGCCATGCTTTTCATTTGGAATATTCAGAAGAAACGTCATGATTTGCTGCTTTGCATCCTCATATTGGTCGCGCATCAGCTGCTCCAGCTTCGCTGCGTCCTTTTCTGCAACCGCCTCCAGCATCTGAGCATGCTGCTCGGCAACCTCCTCAAGACCCTCATGGTAGGTTTCAATCGAAAACTGCTCATACAAATCCCAGAAACCGCTTTGCAGCTGCGACAGTAAGAAGTTGCCCGCGCTGGAGAACATCACCTGATGGAAGGCTCTGTCGTTTGATGCAAAGGTTTTCCCCTGCTTGGCTTTATAGCGCATCTCCGCGACATGGCAGCTCAACTCATGAAGCTGCTGCGGTGTAATCTTTTCCAATACGCTGGGAATCGCCGCAATATCAAGCAGTGTACGGATCTCCAGCAGATCCACCAGCAGCGCCGGCTTTGCCTTTATGTACAGCGACCACATATTGCAGATCTGTGTGCTCATATCCGCCTGTCGAACATAGCGACCGCTCCCCTGTTGGGAAACAAGCAGTCCGCATGCTTCATAGATGGCAAGAGCGTC
>URWG01000107.1 GCA_900551495.1 uncultured Eubacteriales bacterium | reverse complement strand
TTATTCATTATTCACTGTTCACCTGACGATACTGCCTGCACGCGGCGGGGTGAGGGCACCCCGCCCTACAGATTCTGACGATTGTGTGCGGTGCTTCAGAAGCCTTTGGCGGCGGTGCTCAGCCACTCGGAGATCCCCGCGCCGATGTCGCGCACGGTGCCCGTCTCATAGGGGATGCGCAGCCCCGCGTCACGGCACAGCTCGGCGAAGGTCTTGGTTCCCGCCGCGTCCACGAACGCCAAATACTTCCTCCACGCGGCGGCGCGGTCCTTCAGCGACAGCGTCCAGAGCTGGAACGCAACCGTCTGCGCCATGCAGTAGTCGATATAGTACAGCGGGTGCAGATAGACGTGCAGCTTCCACTGCCAATGCGAATAGCGGCTGTAGAAGGGCAGCTTATCCATATCCAGCCACGGGCGATACTTCCGCTCCAGCTCCTGCCAAACCGCGTTGCGCTCGTCGGGGGTCAGGTTCTCGTTTTCGTACATCCGATGCTGGAATTCATCAATCATGCAGCCGTAGGGGATGAAGTCGAGGCTGTCCTCGCAGTGCTGCAGCTCGTATTTTGCCGTCGCCTTGCCGAAGAAATCCTTGTGGAAGTCCTGCGTCAGGAATTCCATGCTCATCGAATGGCACTCGCAAGCCTCGATGGTCGGCTGCTGGAGTGCGGGATGGACGGCAGGGTTGTGCATTGCGCGGTAAAAGGCAAAGGCATGACCCGCCTCGTGCGTCAGAACGTCCACGTCGCCAGACGTGCCGTTGAAATTCGAGAAAATGAACGGCATTTTGTAGGCTTGGAACACGGTGCAGTAGCCGCCGGGCGCCTTGCCGTCGCGGGAAAGTACATCGAACAGCTCGCCGTCGAACATCGCCTCGATGAACTCCTTCGTCTCGGGGCTGAGGTGTTGATACATCGCCTTGCCCGCAGCCAAAATCCCGTCGGGCGTGCCCTCGGGCGCGGCGTTGCCGTCGGTGAAGCGGAACTTATCGTCGTAAATGCACAGTCGATCGACGCCGATACGCCTACGCTGCGCCTCCTTGACCTGCGCAATGATGGGCACAAGCTCCGTGGCAATCTGCTCACGGAATTCGTTCAGCTCCCGCTTGCCGTAGCAGTTTCTGCCGAGGCGGTCGTAGCCGAGCTGAATATAGTTCTCGTAGCCGAGCAAACGACCCTGCGCGTTGCGGTTCTTGACAAGCTTGTCGTAAATCTCGTCCAGCTCCTCCCGATGCGCGTCAAACACCTTGCCCTCGGCTTCGAAGGCGGCGCGGCGGACGGCGCGGTCGGGGCTTTCCTTATACTTGCCGAGCATGGGCAGCGGCATGGTCTGACCGTCGAATTCGACCGACATCCCCGCGTAGAGCTTCTGATACTGCGCCTCGAGCTTGCTCTCCTCCTGCATCAGCGGGATCAGCTCGGGCTTGAAGCTGCGGCGGGAAATCTCCATATTTTTGAACAGCAGCGTGCCGTAATGCGCCTCAAGCTCCTTGCGGAAGGGTGAATCGAGCAGCGCGGCGTCAAGCTTCTGCGAGACCTCCTGCAGCTCCGGGCCGACGGTATCGTAGAATTCCCGCTCTGCGGCATAGAATTCGTCCTTGGTATTGACGGTGTTGCGGACATACGCCAGCGAGCCCATCGTGTTAATCGTCTCGAAGCGCTCGGTGTATTCCTCATAGGCATCGATCTGCTCCTGCACCGTTGCGGCGTTGACGATCCGTGCGGCAAGCTCCTCAATCGCGGCTTTGAGTGCCGCGACGTCCGGGCGCTGATAGGGCATTTCCGTAAATTTCATGCTGTTCCTCCTCGTATAGCAATTATTATATGTATGATACCCGTTGAGGGTTCCGATTTCAAGCAAAAACTACGCAAAGTCCGTTGGGTTGGAGCGCGAGCTCATCGCCGCAGCAGATCAGACCGACCGAAAATTCAGGCTGTCCCTCTGCGCCGAGCTGCCAAATGCTGTCCGAGCGGTTGATGAAAACACGTGCGGTTTGACTCTCGCAGACACGCTCATAGGCAATCCGTCCGCCGCCCGCCGTCCGCAGACGAAGCTCGCCGCCCCGCAGCGCAGCGCTTTCCTTCCGCAGTCGGATTACGGCGCGGTAGAGCGCCAAAATCGATTTGTCCTCCCTTCCCCACGGATAAAAGCGGCGGCAGAAGGGATCCTCGAAGCCCTGTAAGCCTGCCTCATCCCCGTAGAAGACGCTCGGCATCCCGGGCAGGGTGAATTGCAGCAGCAGCGCGGGCAGCAGACGGTCAATCGCCGTTTTCCGCTGCTCCGGCGTGAGGAAGCGCTCCGCCTTTTCTGCCTTCGTGCCGTTAAAATCGTCGCCGAGCACAGTCAGGAGCCGTGCGGTATCGTGCGTCCCGAGGCAGTTCATCAAACACTGCAGGACCTGCGGCGGATAATTTTCCGCAATGGTTTCCAGCGTCTGCCCGAGCGCCGTGCCGTCGTCCTCGCCCTTGACATACCGTAAAATCGCGTTTCTCCACGGATAGTTCATCACGCTGTCCAGCTCGCCGTCCGTGAAATACCGCCGCGATACGCCGTAGGCGCGTTTATTCGACGCGTCCTCCCAAACCTCGCCGAGCAGCAGGGCGTCGGGCTTCAGCTCGCGCAGCCGCCGCTTGAACCGCAGGACAAATTCATCCGGCAGCTCATCGACCACATCCAGTCGGAAGCCGTCCGCGCCGAGCCGCACCCAGTGCGCAATCACGGAATCGTCGTCGTCGATGATGTAATTCATGTAGCTCTCCGCCAGCTCGTTCACGTTCGGCAGCGTCGGCATATTCCACCACGCATCGTAATCGTCGGGATAGCGGCGGAAGCAATACCAGCCGCGATAGGGAGAGGCGGGATTGGACACGGCGCCGTCGCCGAACACATGGTTGCGGTCAAAGTAGACGCTGTTGCTCCCCGTGTGGGAGAACACGCCGTCCAGAATCACCCGCATCCCGCGTGCGTGCGCCTCGGCGCAGAGACGGGAAAAATTCTCCGCCGTGCCGAGCATGGGGTCAATACGCTTATAATCGGCAGTATCGTAGCGGTGGTTCGTGTATGCCATGAAAATCGGGTTAAGATAGAGCACCTCTACGCCAAGCTCCTGCAAATACGGCAGCTTTTCGCAAATACCCGCAAGGTTGCCGCCGTAAAAATCGTTGCACCAGTTGCCCTCGGCATCCGCGGTATAATACGGCGTTTCGCTCTTGTCGGCGTGAATACGATAGGGACGGAGCTTGTCGGTCAGGTCGCACTGCCCCACCTGATAAAAGCGGTCGGGCAGGATCTGATACATCATCGCGCCGCGGGCAAAGTCCGGCACCGAAAAATCCGCGGGGATAAAGGAAAGCTGCCACTTTTCCCCCGCCTCCATATTCGTTCCGTCGCCCTGACGGAACAGGCGGAAGCTGCCGTCGGGCTTTTCCACGCGGAACCAATAGAAATACAAGCCGCGGTCAAGGGTGAATTCCGTGCGCCACAGGACGTAATCCGCCGTCTCCCCGGCGCGGGAAAACGGGATCTCGCGGTACGGCTTCCCGTCGCAGTCCTCCGCGACGAGCGTCACCCGCACCGCCGCGCAGGTCTTCGGAATATCAATACGCAGAAAACAGCTCTGCCCCGTTCGGACAGTGCCGAACGGGGTCTTATACTGCGGGTCTCTGCTGTTATACAGAATCCTCATTTGATATACCAAATATTCTCGGCGTACTCCTTCACCGCACGGTCGGCGGAGAAAATGCCGGATTTGGCGATGTTCACGAGCGACATGCTGCCGAAGCGCTTCGTATCGAGATACGTCTCGCTGACCTCCCGTTGCGCACGGGCATAGTCGGCAAAGTCCGCAACGGTCATATACGGGTCGGCAACGCCGAAGCGGTTGGTCAGCAGCGAGGCGAACAGATCGTCAAAGCGCTGTCCGAGCACGCCGCCGGTCAGCATATCGAGCACCTGCTTCAGCTCCGGCGTGAGGAATTCATTGGGATCGTAGCCGCGCTGCCACAGCGCCTCGACCTCATGCGCCTTCATGCCGAACAGGAAGATGTTCTCGTCGCCGACCTGCTCGTGAATCTCCACGTTCGCGCCGTCGAGCGTGCCGATGGTGACGGCGCCGTTAGTCATGAGCTTCATGTTGCCGGTGCCGGAGGCTTCCTTGCCCGCCACGGAAATCTGCTCGGAGATGTCCGCTGCGGGAATGATAATCTCGGCAAGCGAGACCTTGTAGTCCTCGACAAAGACGACCTTGAGCTTATCGCGGACGGCGGGGTCGGCATTGAGGAAGTTGGAGACGGCGACGATCAGGCTGATGGTCTGCTTGGCGCGGACATAGCCCGCCGAAGCCTTTGCCGCAAAGACGAATGTCCGCGGAACGAAGGGCTGCTCCGGATGCTCCTTGAGCTGACAGTAGAGATAGAGCACATGGAGAATGTTCAGAAGCTGACGCTTATACTCGTGCAGCCGCTTAATCTGCACGTCGAAGATGGAGCTCGGATCGACACGGACGCCGTTGCGCTCGGCAATCAGGGCGGCAAGACGCTCCTTGTTGGCGCGCTTGATTTGACGCAGACGCTCAAGCACCTGCGCATCGTCGCGGTACTTCATCAGCTTCTCCAGCGCGGCGGCATTGCGCAGGAAGTCGTCACCGATGATGTCCGTGAGATAGTCGGCAAGGAGCGGGTTGGACTGGTTGAGCCAGCGGCGGTAGGCAATGCCGTTGGTCACGTTGAGGAAGCGGTCGGGCGTGAGCCGGCAGTAGTCGCGGAAAATGCCGTTGCGCAGGATGTCCGTGTGCAGCTTGGAGACGCCGTTGATCTTATGGCAGGCGGCAAGGCAGAGATTTGCCATGCGGACCTCGTTGTCGGCAATGACCGCCATGTAGTTAATCTTGCCCCGGTCGTTGGGATAGACCGTACACAGGTGCTCGATCAGGCGGCGGTTGATCTCGGCGCAGATGGAATAGACACGCGGGAGCTGCTCACGGAACAGATCGACGTTCCAGCGCTCAAGCGCCTCGCTCATAACGGTATGGTTCGTGTAGGACAGGGTGTTGCAGGTAATCTCCCACGCCTGATCCCAGCCGTAGTCGTGCTCGTCGATGAGCAGACGCATCAGCTCGGGGACACAGAGCGCCGGATGGGTGTCGTTGATGTGGATGGCAACCTTGTCGGCAAGGTTGTCATAGGTGCGGTACTTCTTAAAGTGGCGCTTCAGAATACTTTGCAGAGACGCCGACACCAGCAGATACTGCTGCTTCAGACGCAGGCGCTTGCCCTGAATGTGGTCGTCGGCGGGATAGAGCACCTTGGAGATTGTCTCCGCCATGGCGTTGCGCTCGAGCGCCTGCACATAGTCGCCGCGAGAGAAGGCAGCCATGTCAAAGCTCTGCGGCAGCTTGGCGCTCCAGAGGATCAGGCGGTTGGACGCGTCGCTGTCGTAGCCGGAGATGAACATATCGTGCGGCACGGCAATGACGGAGTTATAGCCGACCTGCGCGACCTTGAAGCGACCCATTTCGTCCACCCACTCGCGGACCTCGCCGCCGAACTTGATCTCCACGGCGTCGTCCTCGCGGGTGCGCAGCCACACGTCGCCCATTTCCAGCCAGTCGTCGGGGAATTCCATCTGCCAGCCGTCAACAATTTTCTGGCGGAAGATGCCGAATTCGTAGCGGATGGAGAATCCCGTTACGGGGTAATTCAGTCCCGTCGCCGCGTCCATATAGCACGACGCCAGCCGTCCCAAGCCGCCGTTGCCGAGCCCCGCGTCCGGCTCCATGGCGTAGATGGCGTCGATGTCAAAGCCCGCTGCCGCCAGCGCCTCGCGGTAATCCTTCTCGATGCCCATATTGAACAGGTTGTTGCGCAGGCTGGTACCGACAAGGAATTCCATCGACATATAATAGACCTCCTTGCGCTTCTCCTCGGCGTTGCGGCGGTCAAAGATGCGGTTTTTATCTGCCAAAAACTCACGCACGACGGTGCACAGAGCACGGTAGACCTGCTTTTCCGTTGCACCCGACAGCTCCGTGCCGTACATCCGCATCAGCGCGTCGTTGAGCGCGGCAGTCGGCTCGACCGTCCGCTCCTCGCGCTTGTTTTCCAATACTGCTTTGGTTTCTTGCTTTTTCATGGGTCCTCCTAAGATATTTCTGTTTGCGTTGTAATACTGATTCTTGATTAAAACATTTAATCAAGAATCCCGTGTGCTACGCACACTCGCATCGTGCAAACGCACGATGCGCCGTCTCATGCAGAATCTGACGCGCCTTTGGCGCTATAAAAA
>URWG01000106.1 GCA_900551495.1 uncultured Eubacteriales bacterium | reverse complement strand
TTCCGATCTGCTGACCGCCGGAAAGCGCCTTCGGCTTGCGGTCAAGGTACTCCGTAATGCCGAGGATCTCCGCCGCCTCCATGACCTTCCGCTTGATCTCGTCCTTCGGGACCTTCTTCAGCTTCAGAGAGAACGCCATGTTCTCAAAAACGGTCATGTGCGGATAAAGGGCGTAGTTCTGGAACACCATCGCGATGTCGCGGTCCTTCGGGGCGACGTCGTTGACCAGGCGGTCGCCGATGTACAGTTCGCCGTCGGTGATCTCCTCCAGGCCGGCGATCATGCGCAGGGTCGTGGACTTGCCGCAGCCGGACGGGCCGACCAGCACGATAAACTCGCGGTCCTTGATGTCCAGCGAGAACTCCTGCACCGCAACGACACCCTCGTCTGTGATCTGAAGATTGACCTTGCGCTCCTCAGGCTCGCCCTTTTTCTTCTTCTTTTTCTTTTCTGTGTTCGGGTAGATTTTCTTGATGTTTTTCAGTGTTACACTTGCCATGCAACCGACCTTGACACGGGAGCCTCCGCTTGCCCGTCCCTCACGTCCGCCCGCGTCGGAGCGGCACGTCTTACAGCAGGTCTCCACACTGCTGCACCGCAGGTCCTGCGGAATCGTATTTTCTCCTTTCTTGGCGGCTTTCGTCCGGTTTTGTGGAGCAGACGTGCCTACCTTGATATATAATGATAGTACCATATCGCACGCGGCGGCGCAACAAATTTTTTAAAAAATTTTGACAAAGCCGTTGACAAAGCCGCCTCGTTGTGCTAATATGCAGAAAACCGAAGATGATGCGTAAGTAAATGCGTTTCGAAAATCACAGAGAGCCGCCGATGGTGGGAGTGCGGTATGGACGGGCGCGTCGAATGGGCATCGGAGGGCAAGCTGAATCGAGTAGGCGAGACGGAGTGGGCGCTCCGTTATCAAATGTCGGTGCATGACAGTGCGCAAGAGTGGGCGCGAAAGCGTCAAGCCGGGTGGCACCGCAGGAATGTTTACTTCACTCCTGTCCCAGCAAAATCTGGGACAGGAGTTTCTTTATCTCCTCTCCCGAAACAACGAAAGGAGAACGCACCATGGAAATCCCGTACAAAATCTATTTGGAAGAATCGGAAATGCCGAAGGCATGGTACAACGTCCGCGCAGACATGAAAACCAAGCCCGCTCCCCTGCTCAACCCCGCAACGCATGAGCCGATGACGCTTGATGAGCTGTCGCAGGTGTTCTGCCGCGAGCTTGCCGAGCAGGAGCTGGACAACGACACCCCCTTTATTCCCATCCCACAGGAGATTCGCGACTTTTATCGGATGTACCGCCCGTCGCCGCTGGTCCGTGCCTACTGCTTGGAGAAGAAGCTCGACACGCCAGCGCATATCTACTACAAATTCGAGGGCAACAACACCTCCGGCAGCCACAAGCTGAACTCCGCCATCGCGCAGGCATATTATGCCAAGAAGCAGGGCTTAACGGGCGTGACGACCGAGACGGGCGCGGGTCAGTGGGGCACGGCGCTGTCGATGGCTTGCTCCTATTTTGGCTTGGACTGCAAGGTCTTTATGGTCAAGGTGTCGTACGAGCAGAAGCCCTTCCGCCGCGAGGTCATGCGGACCTACGGCGCGTCCGTCACCCCCTCCCCCTCCGACACGACCGAGGTCGGACGGCGGCTGCTGAAAGAATTCCCCAACACGAACGGCTCGCTCGGCTGCGCGATCTCCGAAGCGGTCGAGACTGCCGCAAAGCTGGACGGCTACCGCTACGTCCTCGGCAGCGTCCTGTCACAGGTCCTGCTGCACCAAAGCGTGATCGGTCTGGAGACGAAGGCTGCCATGGATAAATACGACATCCGTCCCGACATCGTGATCGGCTGTGCCGGCGGCGGCAGCAACCTCGGCGGTCTGATTGCACCGTTCATCCGTCAGAAGCTGCTGGGCGAGGCGGACATGCGCATTATCGCGGTCGAGCCTGCCTCCTGCCCCAGCCTGACGCGCGGCAAATACGCCTACGACTTCTGCGATACCGGCATGGTCTGCCCGCTGCAAAAGATGTACACGCTCGGCGCCTCCTTCATCCCCTCGCCGAACCACGCGGGCGGTCTGCGCTATCACGGCATGAGCAGCATCGTCTCGCAGCTCTACCACGACGGCTATATCGAGGCGACCTCCGTAGAGCAGACCGCTGTCTTTGAGGCGGCAACGGAGTTTGCCCGCGTCGAGGGCATCCTCCCCGCACCGGAGAGCAGTCACGCCATCCGCGTTGCCATCGACGAGGCGCTCAAGTGCAAGGAGACGGGTGAGGAAAAGAACATCGTCTTCGGTCTGACAGGCACGGGCTACTTTGATCTGCAAGCCTATGCAAAATTCAACGACGGCAAGATGAGCGACCGCATCCCGACGGACGCGGACATTGCCGAAAGCCTTGCAAAGCTCCCCAAGGTCGAGGAATAAGGAAAAATATATAAGTGCACGGTCCGAACGGTCGGATCGTGCACTTTTATTGTCTTGTTATTCCGATTTTTCTGTTGACAGCGGCGAAGCGGCTTTATTCGGAGCTTTCCTTTCGCAGCAAGTCGCCGAACAGCTCCGCAAAGGAGTCCGCCGCAACGCTGCGGATATGAACGCAGTATTCCTCATAAGCGGTCAAAAGTTTTGTTGCCTCTGGCGAGAGTGTCGCACCTCCTCCGTTTTTGCCGCCGGTCGAGGATCGCAGAAGTCGAAAGCCGAGCGCTGCCTCGGCATTTTTGATGACCGTCCATGCCTTCGAATATGCCATGCACATTGAGTTGGCGGCGGCACGCAGCGAGTGATGCTCCTCCACACGGCGCAGCAGCTCCGCCACGCCCGGACCGAAGCACTTTTCCTCCCCCGCGAAAATCCGCACGGACAGTACCGGTCTGAATTTCTGTTCCATGGAATGATTATACACTGATTTTGTGCGCTTCGTCAACGTTTTTCTCCGTTTTTCGTAAAAAGTCCGCCCGTCCGCGGTTGACGAACGGCGTTCGACGTGTTATTCTATGAATAGAATCACGAAGGAGGGACGGTCGTGGAGTTTTGCAGGCTGCTTCAGGTTCCGCGCGGCGTAACTGCCATCATCGGCAGCGGCGGCAAGACGACCCTTCTGTATCTATTGGCGCGGGAGCTTTCGCGCACGGGCAGCGTGGTCGTCACCACGACGACGCATATCTTTCTCCCGCCGCACCTGCCCTTCTTTGAGTCGGTCAAGGCTGTGAACGGGATTGCCGCCGTCGGAACACCGTGCGAAAACGGGAAGCTGACCGCCCCGCGGCAGAGCTTTGAGGAGCTGGAAAAGCTGGCAGACTTCGTGCTGGTCGAGGCGGACGGGTCGCACCGTCTGCCCCTCAAGGCGCACGCACCGCACGAGCCGGTGATCCCCGCAAACGCTGCCCGCATCCTCACCGTCGTCGGCGCGTCGGGGCTGAACCGCCCGATCGCCGAGGTCGTCCACCGCCCCGAACGCTTCACGGCACTGACGGGCGAACCGGAGCTTGCCACCCCGCGGACAGTCGCCGCCGCGCTGATCGCCGAGGGGCTGTCGGAGTGCGTCGTTATCAATCAGGCAGACCGCGCTCCCGACGCTGCGATGGAATTAAAGGCGCTGCTGCCCTACCCGACGGTGGTCGCCGCACTGGAAAAGGAGGAGCTGCTATGCTCGTATTGATACGCGGCGCGGGCGATCTCGCCTCCGGAATCGCACTGCGGCTGCACCACGCCGGATTGCAAATCGTTATGACCGACCTGCCGAAGCCGACTGCAATTCGCCGCACCGTATGCTTTTCTCAGGCAATTTTGTTCGAAACCATGCGGGTCGAGGACGTCACCGCCCGCTTTGCCGCGTCACCCGGTGAGGTGCCGCATATTCTTGCAAGCCGCGAGATTGCCGTCCTTGCCGACCCCGACGCAGCTTGCATTTCCGTCCTGCGCCCCGCTGCGGTGGTGGACGCCATCCTTGCCAAACGCAATCTCGGGACAAAAATCACCGATGCGCCCTGCGTGATCGGCGTCGGACCGGGCTTTACGGCGGGCGTAGACTGCCACGCCTGTGTGGAAACGATGCGCGGGCATACGCTCGGGCGCGTCATTACGAACGGCTCTCCCCTGCCGAACACGAACATTCCGGGACTGATCGGCGGCTTCGCGGGAGAGCGGGTGCTGCGTGCGCCTGCCGACGGCGTGTTCCGTCAGCTTTTGGACATCGGCGCGAGCGTCCGTCAGGGAGAGATCGCGGGTATGGTGGGCGACGCACCCATGCGCTGCCAGATCGACGGGATGCTGCGCGGAATTCTTGCCGACGGCACGCCCGTGTTCAAGGGCATGAAGGCGGGCGATGTTGACCCGCGCGGCGTGCGCGAATACTGCGACTTGGTTTCCGACAAGGCGCTTGCCATCGGCGGCGGCGTTTTGGAGGCAATTTTACGCTTTACGGAGGGACATGATGGAAGATATTAAACTGACAAAGCTTGCAAAATGTGCCGGCTGCGGCGCAAAGGTCGGCGCGGGCGTGCTTGCCAAGCTGCTCGACGGCATCAGGGTACACCGCGACCCGAATCTGCTGGTCGGCTTTGACAAGTCCGACGACGCCTCGGTCTACCGCATTTCCGACGAGCTGGCGCTGGTGCAGACAGTGGATTTTTTCCCGCCCATTGACGACGACCCCTATACCTTCGGTCAGATCGCCGCGACGAACGCGCTTTCCGACGTTTACGCGATGGGCGGCGAGCCGAAGCTGGCGCTGAACATCATGGCGGTGCCGGATTCTCTGCCGAAGGAGGCGGTTCATGCCCTTTTACGCGGCGGCTACGACAAGGTTTACGAGGCGGGCGCGATCATCACGGGCGGTCACAGCATTTTGGACGACGAGCCGAAGTACGGTCTTGCGGTCACGGGCTTTGTGCATCCGTCGCGGCTGCTGACCAATTCCGGCGCGAAGGCGGGCGACGTGCTGTTTCTGACCAAGCCGCTCGGCATCGGCGTTTACACGACGGCGGCGAAGGCGGATCTGCTCTCCGAGGAGGGCAAGGCGCTGGCAAAAGCGCTGATGACGACGCTCAACAAGAGCGCCCGCGACGTGATGGTGCGCTACCGCGTCCACGCCTGCACGGATGTGACGGGCTTTGCGCTGATGGGGCACTCCCTCGAAATGGCGCAGGGCAGCGATACCGAGCTGGAGATCGACACGAAAAAGCTCGATCTGCTCCCCGAGGCGCCCGAGCTTGCCGCAATGGGGATTCTCCCCGCAGGCGTCTACCGCAACCGTAATTTTGCCGAGGAATTTGTCGATGCGGGCGCGGTCCCGCTGGAAATTCAGGATATTCTCTACGACCCGCAGACCTCCGGCGGGCTGCTGATCGCCGTCGATCCCGCCGATGCCGACGCGATGGAACGCGAGCTGTCGGCAGCCGTACCGTCGGCGCAGCGCATCGGCTGTGTCCGTCCCTATCGCGGCGGGAAGCAGATCTTCCTGCGCTGAGGTGGCAGCGATGGAAAATCGAGGAAGAAGAATTCACGCCATCGAAAAGGCGCTGCACCTGCTCGACTGCTTTTGGGCGGAACGGCGTCCGCTGTCGCTGAGCGAGCTGGAGAAAATGACCGGCTGGGCGAAAAGCACCATTCACGGGCTGCTTGCCTCCATGCTCGATTCGGGCGTCGTGGAGCAGGATTCGTCGGACGGGCGCTATCGGCTGGGATACCATCTGTTTGAGCTGGGCAATGCCGTGAATCAGAGCTGGGACGTCCCCGCCATCTGCCGCCGCCATCTGCAAAGCATCGTTGACCGCTTCCATGAGTCGGCGTATCTGGCGCGGCTGTCGGGCGACGAGCTGCTGCTTGCCATCTGCGAGGAGCCGCACACGGGGTTCCGCATTACCTCCGAGGAGGGCACGCGTCTGCCGCTGCACTGCACCTCGCAGGGCAAGGTCATCCTCGCCAATCTGCCGCCCCGAGAGGCGGAGCGGCTTCTGACCCGTGCGCCGCTGACCCCCTATACGCCGTACACCGTGACCTCCCCCGCCGCCCTTCTTGCCTCCCTGCCCGCACTGCAGCAGCAGGGTTATGCGGAGGAGCGGGAGGAATATAAGGTCGGTCTGCGCTCGGTCGCCGCGCCGATTTTTGAGCGAAGCGGTGCCTGTCGGTACGCGATCGGCGTTATCGCAATGGCAGGCACAAAAGTCATCATGTCCCCGGTTTCCATGATGATGATCCATAACCCGGCAACGGTGGCCTGCGGTGATTCTGCGGACATGCAGAAAGCTATCGCAATGCTTGATGAGGTA
>URWG01000105.1 GCA_900551495.1 uncultured Eubacteriales bacterium | reverse complement strand
GGAGAGGCGGGGTCAGAGGATCTTTGCGCCCTCGGTATCGACACGGAGGGGCAGCACCTGCCATCCGTCGAGTGCCTCCTGCGCGGCGACCGCCTCCGTCAGCCGCGCCCCAACCTCATCGTTATCCGCAATACACAGGCAGGTCGGGCCTGCGCCGGAGATACAGAACGCCCGCACGCCGCAGCTCTTCGCTGTCTGCTCGGCGATGTCGTAGCCCTCGATCAGTCCCTTGCGGTAGGGCTGGTGCAGACGGTCGTCCAGCGCCAGCGCGATCATGTCAATATCCGCCGTCTCCAGCGCCCGCAGCAGCAGCGCCGCGTGGGAGACATTGAACACCGCGTCGGCAAACGGCACTCGCTGCGGCAGGACCGCCCGCGCCGTCTGCGTGCTGAGATGGAAGGGCGGCACGAGCGCGAAGAACCGCAGCCGCTCGGACAGATGGAACCGCGCCGTGATCGGCATACCGTCGCGCATGAGGCTTGCCGTCATGCCGCCGTAGAGCGCGGGAGCGAGGTTATCGGGGTGCCCCTCGACGACGGTGCACAGCCGCAGCAGCTCCTCCCGTGACAGCGGACTGCCGTGCAGGGCGTTTGCCGCCATTACGCCGCCGATAATCATTGCCGAGGACGAGCCTAAGCCGCGGCACACCGGGATGTGCGCGTCGATCGTCAGGCTCAGCGGCTCCATCGGCAGCCCCATTGCCTCCATCGCGTAGCGGTAGGCGACGACGGACAGATTATCGCGGTTGCGGAACGCCTCGTCGCAGCCGTAGATCTCCAGTCCGCCGGAGATCTGCTCAAAGATATAGGTATTATAGAGCGCCAGTGCACAGCCGAACGAGTCAAAGCCCGGACCCAAATTTGCGCTGGTCGCAGGGACCCGAATCGTTACTTTTCCCATTGGCGCACCTTCCGTAAAACAAAATTCTGCATCTCGTCGCGGTCGATCACGTCGAAGTGACGCCGCGGCTTTTGCTCCAGCGCCGCCAAGGACGGCGGGATCGGAACGCCCGTCAGCTCGTGCAGGCGGCGCATCCGGTCAAACTCGCTGCCGTCCGTGCCGCCGCCGACGGAATTCAGCACTGCCGTCGGGAATTTATACGGCGAGGCGGTGGAGAGAACGACGACGGGGCGCTCGCTCTCATAGCCCTCTGCGACGCGCCATGCCACGGCGGTGTGGGTGTCCATAAGGTAGCGGTGCTTGCGCCAGACTCTGCCGATGGTTGCCTCCGTCTCGGCATCGTCGCAGCAGCCACATGCAAATTCGCCGTGCAGCCGCTGCAGCAGCGCGTCGGAAACGGCAAAATGCCCATCCTCCCGCAGCGCACGCATCCACGCGGCGACCTGCGCCGTGTCGTTCGTGAGGAAGTACAGCAGCCGCTCGAGATTGCTCGAAACGAGAATGTCCATCGACGGCGAAAGCGTCTTATAGAACGGGCGGCGGCGGTCGTACACGCCGGTTTGCAGGAAGTCGGTCAGCACGTTATTGCGGTTTGAGGCGCAGATCAGCGTTCCGACGGGCAGACCCATGCGCTTTGCCAGCCAGCCCGCCAAAATGTCGCCGAAATTGCCCGTCGGCACGACGAAATCCGCCGCGTCGCCCGCCGCAATGCGCCCGCAGCGGCACAGATCGGCATACGCCTTGAAATAATACACGACCTGCGGGGCAAGCCGTCCGATGTTGATGGAGTTGGCAGACGAGAGGACAACGCCGCTGTCCCTCGGCACGCCTGCGGAGAAGATCGCCTTCACGCCGTTCTGCGTGTCGTCGAAATTGCCGCGCACGGCGCAGACGCGGACATTTTTGCCCTCCTGCGTGACCATCTGCGCCTGCTGCACCTCGGACACGCCCGCGTCGGGGTAGAAAACGATGATCTTCGTACCCGCCACGTCTCGGAAGCCCGCCAACGCTGCCTTGCCGGTGTCGCCGGAGGTCGCCGTCAGAATCAGGATCTCGTCGGTCATGCCGACCTTTTCCCGTGCGGCGGTGATGAGCTGCGGCAGCATCGACAGCGCCACGTCCTTAAAGGCGGCGGTCGGACCGCGGAACAGCTCCAGCACATAGCGGTCGCCGACCCGCACCAGCGGGGTCAGGTCGTCCGTCTCGAATTTTCCGTCATAGGCGCGCCGCACGAGCGCAGGCATGTCGTCGAAATCCGGCAGCAGCGCGGAGAGGATCGTCTCCGCCATGCCGAGCGTGTCGAGCCGCAGCACTTGCCGCCAATCCGTCGCGGGCGGCGCGGAAACATACAGCCCGCCGTCCGGCGCCAAGCCCTGCAAAACCGCCTGTACGGAGTCAGCGGTCAGCGCCTCGTTTCGGGTGCTGTGGTAGATCATGGAAGGTTCCCCCTTCTTTTTCGCCGTTTTTTCCGAAAAACTCGGGTCCGGCGGAAATCTTTTGCTTGCGTTTTTCTAATCCATATGATATACTGTTTTTCAGAAAAATGCAAGTGTTTTTCTCTCACGGACACTTGCTTGCGAAGGAAGGCATTGTTATGAAGGAGAATCGACAACCGATGCGTGTGGCACTGCTGGGCTTGGGAACGGTCGGGCGCGGCGTGTATGACTACATTCTTGCCCGCGAGGATATGGAGCTGGCGTATGTGCTGAGCCTGACGCTGTTTGACGGCATCACCTGCAAGATCGCGCAGAGCATCGACGAAATTCTCCGCGACGATACGGTCGATACGGTCATTGAGGTTATCGGCGGGCTGCATCCGGCTTACGAGTGGGTCACCAGCGCGATCCGTGCGGGGAAAAACGTCATCACCGCCAACAAGCTGCTCATTGCGGCGCACTACCGCGAGCTTGCGGAGCTGACGGCGCAGCACGGCGTGGCACTGCGGTGTACGGCGGCGGCGGGCGGCGGTATCCCGTGGCTGACGACGCTGGAGCGCACCATCCATCAGGAGCCGGTCACGCGGATCAGCGGCATTATGAACGGCACGACGAACTTCATCCTCGACACGATGCACACGACCGGCGGCAGCTTTGAAAGCGCACTTGCCGAGGCGCAGCGGCTGGGCTATGCCGAGCGCGACCCCTCGGCGGACATCAGCGGCGCGGACATCCGCCGCAAGCTCGTCATCTCCTCGAACATTGCCTACGGACGTGTCCTGCGGGAGGAGGACGTGGACGTGTTCGGTATCGAGACAATCACCGACGCGGACATTGCGGCGTTTCGCAGAATGGGGCGGGTTTGCAAGCTCTTTGCCGCCTCCCGCAAGCTTGAGGACGCGACGGTCGCCTATATCGAGCCGTCGCTGATGACGCCTGCCATGCCCGAGTCCGCGATCCCGACCAACAACAACATCATTTCGCTCACCGGTGAGCGCATCGGCAAGCAGAGCTTCTACGGGCAGGGCGCGGGACGGTACCCCACGGCATATAATGTATTGCAGGACTGCGTGGACGTCTGCCGCGGGCTGCGGGGGTTCTACACCGACCGCTTCGTTCCGACCGAGGTGGATAACTCCTCCGTCCGCCGCCGCTACTATGTTCGGACGAACGGACTGGACAAATGGCTGCAATCCCACGTTGACAAAATGCTCGATTGCGGTATAATAACGAAGGAAGTGTCCGTGACAGAAATACACGCGTGGGCGCGGGAGCGGAAACGGTCCGACCCCGGCTGCTTTATCGCCTCGCTGCGGTAAGCTCCCTGTCTGCATAAAATTATAAGGAGAACTCGATGCTGAAGGTTCTGAAATTCGGCGGAACGTCCATGGCGGACGCCGCACAGTATAAAAAAATTCGGGACATCGTCCGTTCCGACCCGTCGCGCCGCGTGGTCGTTGTGTCTGCCGCGGGAAAACGCACGCCGGACGATAACAAGATCACCGACCTGCTGTTTTTGTGCTATGCACATCTGCAATACGGCGTTTCCTACGAGAGCATTTTTGAAATGGTGTGCGAGCGCTATCGCGACATTCGCGACGAGCTGGGGCTGAAAACCGACCTCGAAAGCGAATTTGAAGCGCTGCGCAAGCGCATGGACAACGGTATCTCCCGCGAGGAGCTGGTCTCACGCGGCGAATACTTTTCCGCGCTGCTGATGGCGGAGTTTTTGGGCTTCCGCTTCATCGACTCGACCGAATGGCTCTATTTTCACTATGACGGCACGGTCGATCAGGAGAAGTCCTACGCCGCGCTGCAAAAGCTCGTCGGCTCGTCCTGCGCGGTCATCCCGGGCTTTTACGGTCGGATGCCCGACGGCAAGATCCGCACCCTCACCCGCGGCGGCTCGGACATCACGGGCGCATTGGCTGCGGCGGCGCTGGACGCGGACGTGTATGAGAACTGGACGGATGTCTCCGGTATCCTTATGGCGGACCCGCGCATCGTCGATCATCCCAAGACCATCGAGCGGGCGACCTACAGCGAGCTGCGCCAGCTCTCCTACAGCGGCGCGCAGGTGCTGCACGAAATGACCGTTTTCCCCGTCCGCGAGAAGAATATTCCCCTCAACATCCGCAATACCAACGAGCCGAATCATCCCGGAACGCTGGTGTCCGAGGAGTTCAAGGAGCCGCGCAATTCCGATCAGTTCATTACCGGTATCGCCGGCAAAAAGGACTTTTCCATCGTCACCATCTCAAAAAAGGGCATGGCGGGCGCGGTCGGGACGCTGCGGGCGATCGTCGAGGTCTTTGAGAACAATACCGTCCCCATCTGCTACACGCCGACCGGTATCGACTGCATTTCCCTCGTCGTGCCGACCGAGAAGCTCACCCCGCATCTTTATACGCTGACCGACGACCTGCGCAAGAGCGTCCGTCCCGACAGCATCAAGGTCACGGACAACATCGCTATCGTCGCCGCCGTCGGCAGAAAAATGGCGTTCCGCGCCGGTACATCGGGCAAGATTTTTGCCGCCCTCGGCGAAAAGGGCATCAATATCCGCATGATTTCGCAGGGCCCGGATGAGCTGAACATCCTCGTCGGCGTGGACGAAAAGGACTACGCCGAGACTATCCGCGTCCTCTATCACGCGTTTGTCGTCTGATACTGATTCTTGATTAAAACATTTCATCAAGAATCCCATGTGCTACGCACACTCGCACCGTGCGAACGCATGATGCGCCGTCTCATGCAGAATCTGACGCGCCTTCGGCGCTATAAAAAGCGCTTCAAGCTTTTTAACAGATTCCGGTATGAACGCCCTGAAAATGAATTTCCATAATCGGAAGGTGTCATATTATGAAGCAATATAAAGTCGCTGTTCTCGGCGCGACCGGTGCGGTCGGCAGAGAAATGATGAAAATTTTGGCGGAGCGAAATTTCCCCGTCTCCGAGCTGCATCTGCTTGCCAGTGCCCGCAGCGCCGGAAAGTTCCTCGAATGGAAGGGACAGCCCATCGAGATCGAGGAAGCCTGTGACGCGGCGTTTGAGGGCATGGACATCGTGCTCGGCGCGGCGGAAAACGACATTGCCAAGCGCTTTGCTCCCGCGATCGTCAAGGCGGGCGCGGTGTTTGTCGATAATTCCTCCGCCTTCCGCATGGACCCGACCGTGCCGCTGATCGTCCCCGAGATCAACCCCGAGGACGCCAAGCAGCACCGCGGGATCATCTCCAACCCCAACTGCTCGACCATTATCACGGTCACGGCGGTCAATGCGCTCAACGCGCTGTCGCCCATCCGTACCATGACCGCCTCGACCTATCAGGCGGTGTCCGGCGCGGGTGCGGGCGGTCCGCTCGAGCTTGCCGAGGAGATTGAAGCGCTGCGGGCAGGGAAACCCGTCGAGCCGAAGGTGTTTACCCATCAGATCGCCTATAACCTCATCCCGCAGATCGGCGGCGAACAGTTCGAGGGCTACACGAGCGAGGAAATGAAGATGCAAAACGAGGGGCGCAAGATCATGCACCTGCCCGACCTGCGCGTTTCGTGCACCTGCGTCCGCGTTCCGGTCGTGCGCAGCCATTCCATCTCCGTTTCGCTGCACTTTGATCGGCATATCTCCGTCGAGGAGGCGCGTGCCGCCATCGCCGCCGCGCCCGGGTGCCGGTTGGTTGATGATCTTGCCAAGCATGAATATCCCATGCCGCTGGATACCTCCGACCAGGACACCGTGTTTGTCGGGCGCATCCGTCCCGACCTGACCGACGACAACGGGCTTTGCCTGTGGTGCTGCGGCGATCAGGTGCGCAAGGGCGCAGCGACCAATGCCGTGCAGATCGCGGAGCTGCTGCTCAACGCGGAATAATACTGATTCTTGATTAAAATATTTAATCAAGAATCCCCGGCGTGTCGAAAAACCCTTTTCGGCACGCTGACAGACTGCGAAAAAGTTCGGAAGA
>URWG01000104.1 GCA_900551495.1 uncultured Eubacteriales bacterium | reverse complement strand
TTTCTCTCCCTCCGTCAAAACCTTCGGTTTTGCCACCTCCCTCGTCAGAGGGAGGCAAAGGCGCTATCGTAGCTTTGAGGTCATCCGTTCTTTGATACGCTAAGCAGGGAGGCTGCGCAGTGCAGCCTCCCTGTTTTTTCAGCGGACAAGCCCGTAGCGGACCAAATCCTCGTAAACGCCGTTTTTAAGAAAATGCTCCCGCAGCGTCCCCTCGTAACGCATTCCGAGCTTTTGCATCACGCGTCCGGAGGCGGGATTGGAGCCGAAGTGCTGCGCAAAAACGCGGTGATAGCCCCGCGCGAACGCCCAATCGCACAGCGCCGCTGCCGCCTCGGTCGCGTAGCCTCTGCCCCAGTATTCCGTGCCGACCCAGTAGCCCAGCTCGCCGTTGTTGCTGTGCGCGTTGTGGGTCAGGCTGATACAGCCGTAGAGCGTCCCGTCCGTAAGGATGCGGCAGCGTCGTCCCCTTGGATATCTCCTCCTCGGAGCACAGGCGCTCTACCTCCGCCGCGTCCTCCGCGCGAAACGGACGCAAAAGCAGCCTTTGCGTCGTAATATTCCATTTTTCAGGTTGAAACACTGTGATCTCCCCTTTCTGTTTCCGAAAGAATACACCATTTTTTATGGCGCGTCAAGTATTTTCCGCGGTGAACGAAAAAAGTCACAAAAATTCGGAAAAAACAGCGAAATAATGATTGACGCGGGGATAAAAATATGTTAGAATAATCGCACCTGCGAAAAAAGGGCTTTATTTTTGCGCCCATTTTTCACCTGCGGAGGCATTGGGTAGTTTCGGTGCCGACTAAATTTTTCGATAGCCGCGGGCATACAGGGAGGCAAAATTTTAAGGAGGTGCCGAACAATGCGAGTAAAGATCACCCTTCGCTGCAATGAGTGCAAGCAGAGAAACTACAACACCATGAAGAACAAGAAGAATGATCCCGACCGTCTGGAAATGAAGAAGTATTGCAGGTTCTGCAGAAAGCATACCGTTCATACCGAAACGAAGTAAGCGAAAGGATGAAAAACAATGGCAGAAGTTAACAAGAAGCCCAATTTCTTCGTCCGTACCGGCAGACGCTTCTCCAAGTGGTTCCGCGAAATGCGCAGCGAGCTGAAGAAGGTCGTTTGGCCCAACGGCAAGCAGCTTCTCAACAACACGCTGGTCGTCCTCGCTTCGGTTTTGGTCGTCGGCGTCATCGTGTGCCTGTTTGACTGGCTGGCAGGCGGAGGTATGTCTCTGCTGCGCGGATTGTTTAGCTGATTCGCTATGGCAGAAGCAGCAAAATGGTATGTTGTGCATACCTATTCCGGATACGAAAACACCGTTAAAATGACCATCGAAAAGACGGTCGAGACCCGTCGGCTGCAGGACATCATCCATCAGGTCTCGATTCCGATGGAAACCGTCACCGAGATCACCGATAACGGTCCGAAAACCTACGACCGCAAGGTGTTTCCCGGCTATGTGCTGGTCAAAATGGTAATGACGGACGACGCTTGGTACATCATCAAGAACGTCCGCGGCGTGACCGGCTTCGTCACCTCGGGCAGCACAAAGCCCACCCCCCTGACGGAGGATGAGGTCTATCAGCTCGGCGTCGAAAAGCGCGAGATCGTTGTCGGCTACAAGCTCGGCGACACCGTGACCATCGTAGACGGTCCGCTCAACGGCTTTAACGGCGTGGTCGATCTGCTGGACATCGAAAAGAACAAGGTTCGCGTGACAGTCTCCATGTTCGGACGCGAGACACCGGTCGAGTTGGAGCTCGATCAGGTCGAAGCCGCAGAAGAATAAAAACGGTCACAAGTGGGAGGGGTTTCCCCCGCCAAGGATACGCTTCGGCGTATTACCACATTTATTATGGAGGTGCTATCAATGGCACAGAAAGTTACTGGTTATATCAAGCTTCAGATTCCGGCTGCAAAAGCAACCGCTTCGCCCCCTGTCGGTCCGGCTCTCGGCCAGCACGGCGTCAACATCGCGCAGTTCATCAAGGAGTTCAACGATCGCACCAAGGATCAGGCAGGCTTTAAGATCCCCGTCGTGATTACGGTCTACTCCGATCGCAGCTTCTCCTTCATCACCAAGACCCCCCCGACCCCGACCCTGATTCTCAAGGCGATCGGTCTGGACAAGGGTTCCGGCGTTCCCAACAAGACCAAGGTCGGCACCATCACCACCGCACAGGTTCGCGAGATCGCCGAGCGCAAAATGCCCGACCTCACCGCTGCCACCATCGAGGCGGCTATGAGTCAGGTTGCCGGCACCTGCCGCTCCATGGGCATCACCGTTGTTGACTAAATTGTCTGCCGAGGTCGCAATGACCTCAATATGTGGGAGGATTTTCATTTCCGCATTTACCACTTTAAGGAGGATTTAACATTGTTTAGAGGTAAGAAATATAAGGACAGCGCGAAGCAGATCGACCGCTCCGTGCAGTACGAAGCAGCAGACGCTCTGGCACTGGTTGTCAAGACCGCCTCTGCAAAGTTCGACGAGACTGTCGAACTCCATGTCAAGCTCGGTGTTGACTCCCGTCACGCCGATCAGCAGGTTCGCGGCGCCATCGTTCTTCCGAACGGCACCGGCAAGACCCGCAAGGTTCTCGTTTTTGCCAAGGACGCGAAGGTTGACGAAGCGCTGGCTGCGGGCGCCGATTATGTCGGCGGTATGGAGCTGGTCGAGAAGATCACCAAGGAAAACTGGTTCGACTTTGACGTCGTCGTCGCTTCTCCCGACATGATGGGCATTGTCGGTCGTCTCGGTAAGGTCCTCGGTCCGAAGGGCTTGATGCCCTCCCCCAAGGCAGGCACCGTGACCCCCAACGTTGCGCAGGCTGTCAAGGAAGTCAAGGCAGGTAAGATCGAGTACCGTCTCGACAAGACCAACATCATCCACTGCCCCATCGGTAAGGTCTCCTTCGGTGCGGACAAGCTCAAGGAAAACTTTGACGCGCTCATCGGCGCCGTCATCAAGGCAAAGCCCGCCGCTGCCAAGGGTCAGTATATCCGCTCCTGCGTCGTCGCCTCCACCATGGGCCCCGGCGTCAAGGTCAGCGCTGCGAAGCTGTAATTCAGGAATTCAGAACGGGTGAGCTGCAACGGCTCGCCCGTTTCCTTTCGGAGGGATCCTATGAAAAATATCAAAGCGTCGTGGAAAAATCGCAGACGCTTTTCGCTGAATTGGTGGCAGGTCACCGTTGTGCTTATCGTTTGCAGCGTCCTGATCTCCGTCACCGTGGTCGCCATTCAGCCCGGCGCACTGACGCAGACGCTGCGCTCGTTTTGGAACGACAAGCTGCTGTTCCTGCTCAACGGCTTCCCTATCGCGGTGCTGGTTTTGCTTTTTTGGGCAGTATTCGGCAACCCGTTTTACGGCGCGAGTCTGACGGCGCTGCTGTGCAACCTGCTTTCCTATGCAAACCTCATCAAGACGGAATGCCGCAACGACCCGCTTATCCCCGGCGACGTACTGCTGATTCGGGAGGCGACCAATGCCGTGGGCGAGTATTCGCTTGATATGCACTGGGGTATTTTGGCGCTGATCGTGCTGTTTTCCGTCGTCCTTCTCCTGCTCGGACAGTTCAGCCGCTGCGCAAAGCCGAAGTGGTTCTGGCGCGTGGGCTGTGCCGTACTCGTCATCGCCGCCTTCGTTTGGAGCATGGCGACGGTCTATCCCAGCACCTCGATCTATGACAACCGCGGCAATATGGAGGACAAAGCCAACGTCCCGCTCGTTTTTGAGCGCTGCGGCTTCCCCTATTGCTTCCTGCACAACTACCAGCTCTACCCCGTGGCAAAGCCCGACGGCTATTCCGAGCAGGAGGCTGAGCAATGGGCGCAGGAGGGCATGGAGTATTCGCAGCCGAACGTTCAGCCGAACGTCATTTTCGTGATGTGTGAGGCGTTTTCCGACCTCTCGGAGGAGGACGCCTTTGCCTACACGCCCGAAAACGATCCGCTTGCCGATTACAAAGCCGTCGCTTCCTCGGCGCAGGCGCTGTCCGGTCACATCGTCGTGAGCAATTTCGGCGCGGGCACGGCAAACACCGAGTTCGACATTCTGACGGGAATTCAGACCAATATGCTCACCGGCAGCACCACCTCCGCCTTCCGCGTCGTCCACCGCAATCTGAACTCGCTGCCCCGCGCCTACGCCCGCGCGGGCTATAACACCTACTTCATGCACCCCGGCTACGACTGGTTCTACAATCGCGAGAGCGTCTATTCCTTCCTCGGCATTTCCGATCAGACCTATAACAACGCCTTTACCGAGGCGGACAAGAAGGGCATTATGATCTCCGACGAGGCGTTTCTCCGCCGTCTGACCGCCGACATCGACGAGCGTATCCAACAGGACGCGCCGCTGTTCGTCTATTCGGTCACCATTCAGAACCATCAGGCGTACCCCTATTCCAAATACGGCTTCCGCCCCGACCCCGCACCCGTCAACGTCCAACTGACCGACGAGCAGACCGAGACGCTTGCGGTATATATGGAGGGCGTGCGGGATTCCTCGCGGATGCTCCGCGAGCTGACGGAGTATTTAGACTCGCTGGAGGAGCCGACGCTGCTGGTATTCTTCGGCGATCATCGTCCCGCACTGCTGAACAATCAGGAGGTCTACCGCGCGCTCGGGATTCAATTTGAAGAGGAAGGCTCTGCCGAGTCCGTTCTGAGCACCTACAAGACGCCGTTCCTACTCTACGCGAACCGTGCCTACGCGGATTCCTGTGATTTCTCTGCGCTTGAGCTGCCGGAGAGCATCAGCTCGAACTACCTCGGCGCCGCAGTGTATGAGCTGACCGGAATGACCGGCACGGACCCGTATTTCGACACGCTGGAATCCGTCCGCCGTGCCCTGCCGATCATCAGCCACGGCTACTATACACTGGCGGACGGGAGCACAGTCTCGACGCTTCCCGACGATCTGCAAGCGCTCTACGAAAAGCTCGACAAGTGGAAATACTACCGTCTGATGGATGAGCCATTGATCCAATAAAGCCAAAGCTTAAGCCGTGCCGAGAACGCTCTCGGCACGGCTTAAATCATCATACAGCGACCTATCTAAAAATTCGCCTCGCAGAGGTCGCAGACCCGACGGTATTCGGGGATAGCGGAAATCCCGCCGTGTTTTGTCGTTGACAGACCGGCACCGGCGCAGGCAAAGCGTGTGATCTCGACCAGCTCCTCCCTGCTCAGCGTTTCAGGCGCCTTCTCGGTCCGCAGCAGCTTCCACACTGCGCTCCCGCCGAAAATGTCTCCCGCACCGGTCGTATCGACCACCTTCAAGCCCGAAAGCCCTTGTACCTGTCCGGCTGCGGCGGGGTTTTGAAAATAACATCCGTTCGGTCCGCAGGTCACAAAGACCAGCTTGACGCCGAATCGGTCGATGATGTGCGCCGCACCCTCCGCAGCGCCCATTCCGAACAGGAATTCGACCTCATCGTCGCTGATTTTTACAACGTCCGCCTGAGAAAGTCCCCACAAAAGCTGCTCCTTTGCCGTGTTCAAGCTGCTCCAAAGCGGCTTGCGGAGGTTAGGGTCGTATGAGATCAGCTTCCCTTTGGCTTTGGCATAGGCAACTGCCTTGCGGGTCGCGGTGGCAGACGGTTCATCCGTCAG
Organism: uncultured Eubacteriales bacterium; assembly: GCA_900551495.1. Taxonomy (GTDB): domain Bacteria; phylum Bacillota; class Clostridia; order Oscillospirales; family Oscillospiraceae; genus JAZOXB01. The sequence continues at coordinate 680 of URWG01000104.1, read as the reverse complement.
CGAGAGCGTGCCGAAGTGGAAAACCCGCGCCTCATCGATCAGCCGTAAATTCAGCTCGTCAAAGGATAACCGGGTATCCGCGCCCGGCTTGCGCGAAAAGAAGAATTCGCGGTTGCCGCTGCCGTCCAGCGTGACGAAGGCAAGCGTTGTAAAGAATCTGTCGTCGGCGATCACCCCGTCCGTGCATATTCCCGCAGAACGCAGGCTTTCGGTCAGCATCCTGCCGAAGCAATCCGTGCCGACCTTCGCCAGCAGCGCCGTGCTCGCGCCGAATTTACTCAGCGTTGCAAGGAAGTTTGCCGGCGCACCGCCCGGATGCGCCGCCATGGTCGGATATCCGTCCGCATCGACGGAAAGGTAGGTAAAATCGATCAGAAGCTCCCCCAAGGCTGCAACGTCGATCATCCGTTTCACACTCCTTTTCGGTCCTGCATCCGCAGGTCATGCGTTCTTACGCCGCGGTCAATTCTCAATATCAATAGTACCCTCTTGAAGCGGAAAAGTCAATTTTGAAAATTCAAAAAGTCCCAAGTCTGTCATTGCGAGACCCTGAAAGGGTCGTGGCAATCTCGCAAAATTATTCCTAAGTCTGCAAGCTTCGACAAATTCAAAACACTTCACATGAGATTCCCACGTCGGGCTGCGCCCTCCGACCGTCACGCGGAGAGCCCGTATCCGTA